>JAITBO010000234.1 GCA_031283505.1 Treponema sp.
ACCCGTTCCGCCTCGGATATACGGTTTTCTGTCCAGAGTACGATGAATTCTTCCCCCCCTACACGGGCGGCAAAAATACGCTCCTCGGTGATCAGGGATTGAAGCACCTGCCCTATGGACCGGAGAACTATGTCCCCCTTGGGATGACCATAGTAATCATTGTAATTTTTGAAAAAGTCTACATCCATCATGATTGCGCATACGGTCTGATGCACATGCTGACACACGGAAATGTAGAAATTCACCGCCTGAAGATAATCCCGGCGGTTGGAGAGGCCGGTCAACTCATCCTTGATACTTTCTTCCCGGAAGCGGTTCCGCTCAAATTCAAGCCGCCGTGCGGCTATCATTCCCTTGATAACCGTGTAGTACATATACCGGGTAATAATCATGCCGGCCAAAGCCGCGATGATAAGGCCGGCGGCATCGATTATCCATATATCAAACGGCTTAATCAGGGAGGAAAGAATCGAGAAAACTATTACTGTTGCCAGATTGAGGATCAAGCTCCGCAAAAAATCTATCATAAAGAGAATCTGGGGACCGATACAAAACATCCAAACAATCGCGACAGATTCATAAGGTTGTTTAATAATTCCAAGAAACATCCCAAAAGCCATAAGCACGGCATAAAAAATCAAAAAACCGGCGGTTATAAATGAAGATTTGCATTTTTCATGATTAAAGAGAAAAGAGGCATAAATGGCAACAAGGAATTCCACCGCAGCCGTAACAAGGCACACGGCGCATATATCCATCTGCTTTCCTGTCAACACCAGAAAAAAGATAAATAGTCCGATCAGTACCGTCGTTACAAGACTTATAATAAACAGGCTACGGATGTTATGCCTGAGAATATCCTCCCGGCAACTCTCCAGAGCTTCTTTTGTAAAGGGGCTGTAAAACGGAAAAACAGGCAACATCAGAAGTCGTCTCCTATTTTATGTCTCATTATTGCCACCCGCCGTTGGTTTCCCCATCGTGGAGTTTGCAGGGAGTTTTGCTTCGCAAAACTCCAGGTTTCCTCCGTAATTTTTCTTCAAACCGTTCCAATGCCTTTCCTTCCAAAAGAGTTTTTTCGGCAGCCCCCCCGTTCATTCCCAGCCGCCGCCTGAGTTCGGCAAATTCTTCCCGCGAAAAGCGGCCCCCTTCCAAACGGTGGCGATCGAAAGAAGCGCAGCACCGGGGCGCCACTTTCCGGGTTATCTCAAAGAGCGCCTCCGCGTAACGGCGTATCTCCAACTGGGCATGGGCATCCAGGCGGAGTTCCAGGAACCGGAACAGGTTGTGAAGGTCTATCTGCCAGTACCACTCGGTATAAAGGGACAGGGGCAGGTTGATCCGGGCCAACTCCCGGGATATCCCCTTATATACAAGGGCGCTGTAATCGCCGTATGCCCGCCGCTGGCCTTCCTCCAGCCCTGAGCGGACCTCTCCGGAAGAGGCGGCGTCCAGAGCATCCCCGCGGCCCTGTTTGTTGTCCGTACTTTGAAGGGCAATGTCTCCGCCTTCGGGGACGTAAAAATCGTCCTTCATCACCGAATAACGGCCAGATATTTCATTGAGCCGGGCAGTACGGTGACGGACCCACTGGCGGGCTACAAAAATGGGAAGTTTGACATGAAAAGTCAGCACAACCTGTTCAAAAGGCGATGTATGTTCGTTTCTCAAAAGGTAATCGATGAGCCCCGCATCTTCCCGGTAGGTCCTGGTCCCGGCCCCATAGGAGACCCGGGCCGCCTGAACCACCCGTTCATCCCCTCCCAGGTAATCCACAAGCCGGACAAATCCCTTATCCAGTACCGGAAATTCCCGGTCAAGTATCGCTTCGGCTTCTTCTGCCACACAATGGGCCATGAATCCTCCTTACCCAAACCGTATAGGTTTCGCCTAATAATACCCGTTATGAGGAAAAAAGGGAAGTGAAAGGATATGGATCTTCAACAGTTTAACATTACAAAATTTTCGAGTGGAATTTGGACGCGCCGGTTCTTCGCGGTCTCCTTCAGCGCTTTTTTAGGGATGCCTGGACGAATCCTGCCCCGATAGAGGCGCTGCGGGGGGAGGGGGAAGGATGACTCGGAGTCTTGTAAAGCAAGTCAGCGGATTGGCGCCAGGAAGGGACTTCTCCCCGCTAAACGGATGTCATTGACCGTTTGTACCGAGAAAACTAAAGGGAAAACTTTTTGGAGACCGGGGACATATCTCACGGAAACTCTTTGAGCGGTTGTATCAATGCGATATTCGGCTAATAACCCGGATGAGGAAGAATATGAAGAACAGGCTGATGGAGATGACCTGCAAGCTGTTGTTACGGAAGGGAGCGATAAGAATATTAAGGTGAGGCTTTCCCAAAACCGTGCGTGTTAACGCACAGTCAATTAGTTTTGGGACAGGCTCGGGTTAGATTAATTTTGAAGCAATGCGCCCTCTTGTCCTTTCTCCTGTTTACGCTATATATTTATAAATATGCGGGAAACAATGAATCAGGCCGGGATAATATGTGTCTTGACGTGCTATGATGGCGCTGTGCCGGAAAAAACGCTGGGGCATCATTGTTTTTTTGCTTTTTTGAGATCTGCCATAAAGCCGCCTTTAGGCGACTTTTTTTATACGGACATCAGACGCCGGATTGAGGAGGTTGTATGCTAAAAGGACGGCATTTGGTAGAGCCGGGGGATTTCAGCGTAGAGGAGTTGGAAGCGCTGTTCAGTCTGGCCGAGCGTATTGAGGAGGACGAAACCTACCTTAGGGAAAGCTGTCGGGGCAAAGTCCTGGCAACCTTGTTCTTTGAGCCCAGCACCAGGACACGTCTGAGCTTCGAGGCAGCCATGCTGCGTTTGGGCGGAAGCTGCCTGGGTTTTGCCGAACCGGGTTCAAGTTCCGCAGCCAAGGGGGAGAGCCTGGCGGACACGGTGCGTATGGCGGCCTGTTACGCCGACGCGGTGGTCATGCGGAACCCCAAAGAAGGGGCCGCCCTTCTTGCTTCCCGGTATTCGAGTGTACCGGTGATCAACGCCGGTGACGGCGGACACCACCACCCGACTCAAACCCTGACGGACCTCCTGACCGTCAGGCAATTCAAAAAAGAAGCGGGCGTCAATAAAACCGGCGATTCCCTTTTTTCGGGCCTTACTGTGGGATGCTGTGGAGACCTCAAATTCGGCAGAACCGTCCACTCTCTGATCAAAGCCCTCTCCCGCTATCAGGATGTCAGATTCATCCTCATCTCCCCTGAGGAACTCAAGGTCCCCGATTACATCACCGGCGGCATTCTGAAAAAGAAGAGCATACCCTTCCATGAAACAGACCGGCTGGAAAAAGTCATAGGCGATTTGGATGTACTTTATATGACGCGGGTGCAACGGGAACGGTTCTTCAACGAAGAAGACTACATACGCCTCAAGGACAGCTACATCCTGACCGCGAAAAAAATGCAGCTTGCCCGGCAGGACATGATCGTCCTTCATCCCCTCCCCAGGGTGAACGAAATCGCTGTGGATGTGGATGCGGACCCCAGAGCGGCTTACTTTAAACAGGCAAAGTACGGTATGTACGTGCGTATGGCCTTGCTGGCCTCAATCTTAGGAATGGTGTGAGGTTTAACCATGCTGAATATAGCGAAAATCAAAAACGGTATCGTCATCGATCATATCAGGGCGGGACAAGGCATCAGGATCTTCAACTGGCTTGGCCTGGACAAAGCCCATTACACCGTTGCTTTCGTGGTGAACGCCACTTCGGGTCACATGGGCCGTAAAGACATCATCAAAATTGACAACACTATTGCCATCAACTTTGACATCTTGGGCCTCATCGATCCCCACATCACGGTGAATGTCATTGAAAACGAAAAGATCACCGAAAAGATAAAACTTAAACTCCCCGAACGGGTAGAAGATGTGTTGATATGCAAGAATCCCCGGTGCATTACCTCTACCGAGGCTTATGTTCCGCATATTTTCCATCTGGAGAATTCGGAACTGCGGACCTACCGCTGTGAATACTGCGACGAGATCCATTCAGCCGGAGAATTCTAGCATTTTGAACCTTTGGTTTCTGGAATCAGTATGGATTTGACAGCCTGTATTTTGCCGGGTAGAACCGGGTGGTCACCCACCCGGAGCCCCAACAGACCCGGACGTGCCCAATTTTCGTACCGGTGGCAGCTAAGGGATAGCCCATAATAGGTATAATGTCCACGCAGTTTGGTGGAGAGTTCCCGATGGCCGAATTCTTTTTGAAGTGCGAAAATAGTAGGGCATAGAAACGGCATCGTAAACACGGTAAAATAAAGTTGCAAAACCAATCTAGCGGAAGTATCGGACTTCGATCCGCCGATGCCGTATACACAGTATACCCTGGACGAAAATGCGCTACAGGCAATGGCGGGTATGAAGCTGCCTAAATGCTATGTGTCG
>JAITBO010000237.1 GCA_031283505.1 Treponema sp.
CATCCGGGAAATTTCGCTCCCATTTGAACGAGTGGAAGATTTTTGGGTTTTTCATAACCGGGAACAAAAAACGAATTACGGGTGGTACAGAGTATTCCGGGAGGATCATTGGGAACTGACGCTCTTCTTAATTGGAGAGAGGGGGCTGACGGTCCGGGAAAAGACCGAATTTTATCTGGGAATACCCTGTATCGATCATCGGATGGCGCTTGATGGAATTCCGCTCTTTATTAACGGGCGTCGCCCTTTTGGGGTTTAATCCCCCGCCCCTTGGGGCGCTTCCTCCGGGGGGTGCGGGGGATGTGTTCCCCCGCATACACAAAGATTTCACGGAGAAATCTTCGATACCCCGCCGCTCTGCGGCGGGGAGGTTCATTTGAGGCTTTCCCAAAAATGTACGCTAACGCGCACCGTTTTGGGAAAGCCTCATTTTTATGCGTTTATCCCGGCGCAAATTATGTTTTCCCTTGACATATTCTACGGTTTAGTGTCATATTATAACTAATAACGGCTGTTTCATCATAAGGAGCGGTCATGATGGACGATGATATTCTGACTATTGAAGAAGTTGCCAGGTACTTGCGGGTTTCCGAGCGGACGGTCTATGACTGGGCGCAAAGGGGCGAAATCCCTGCCGGGAAGATAGGAACCGTATGGCGGTTCAAAAAAATGGAAATAGAAAAGTGGGTGAATGACCGGCTTGCGGTGCATACTATGGAGCCTCAATATGGGGTCATACAGATAGAGAACATCCTTTCGCCAGACCGCATTATTTTTTTGAATCACGCCGCCAAACGGGACGTACTCCGGTCCCTGGCCGGTAATCTGGCCAATGCTCCCCAGGTGAAGAACCGTCAGGAACTGGTCCAGGAGATACTCAAGCGGGAAGACCTTATGAGTACCGCCATAGGCCGAGGCATAGCGATTCCCCATGTGCGCCTGGCGTCAATTACGGACCTGGTGGTTTCCGTGGGGATAAGCCGGACGGACATCGTTGATTTTCAGTCCCTGGACGATGAACCGGTACGGCTCCTCTTCATGATCGCCGCGGCCTACAACCAGCACGCCTACTACCTCCAGACCCTTTCTTTTTTCAGCGCCCGCCTGAAAAACCGGGAACTCCGCCTGGCCCTTCTGTCCGCCGAATCCCCCCAGGAAGTGTACGATCTGCTCCTCAAGACCCATACGGCCTGACGAGCCTTCCCTCAGGAAAGCCGGACCTGCCTAAAACGTCACCCCTATCCATTTTGCGGGATCGGCCTTGCCGGCGGCGATAAGGCCCGGGACGACCTGGGCGGTTGTTTCCGCCACAAGCCACTTATTTCCCTCCGTTTCAAACCGTGCGCCCGGGCCGTCTATGTCCGCAAGGCCCATGGCATGGCTGTATTCCCTGGAAACCATGATAGCCGTAGGGATATTGGCGTGTCCCAGGACGACCGCCCAAAGGATGGCCCGGCTGTCGCAGTCCCCCCGGCCTTCCACAGCGGCGCTTATGGGGTTCACGAAGTCGCTGCCCAGGAGATCCCGTTCGTAGGCGAAAGACTGTATCCAGGCCAAGGCCCTGGCCGCGATCCCCCAATCCTGTCCGACATTCTGCGCGGCATCTTGCCCGGTGTTTTGCCCGGCGTCCCCCTCCGCTTCGTCCCGGTTCCAACTCCGTTCCAGGGCAAAGGCCGTGTCCGCCAGACGGTCCCAGGCATCCCGGTATATCATGCGGTAGAATCGTATCCATGCCTCCTTCCATTTGGGACCTTCCGCATAACGGCGGAGTACCTCGAACTCCCGGTCCGCCAGGGACTGGGCCGCCTCCGCGTCAATCCCGTCTATCAGGGCCGCCGCCTGGATGTTTGCCAGCGCCGTCCGCCGGGGATTTTCCCGGGGAAAAGCGAATTCCGTCATGGGACCCGGCGCAAGCTTGTCCTGAGGGGCGGGGGCTATGGAATCCAGGGCGGAAACAGCCAGAATTTCCAGGGCCCCTCGGTCCGGCGGACCATAGGCCAGAGCCGCCAGAAGCGGCGGCGGTTCCCCCTCTTTGCCCTCAAGTTCCGTACAGAACCCCCAGCCGGAGTAGTTTTGCCCCTGTCCTCCACGACCGGACGGGCGGCTCCCCCGGTCAAAGTCCAGTTTCAGGACCGCCGCCTGCCGGTCCCGGTACGTAAAAACGCTCACATCCCCCCGGTTCCCCAGGCGTTTTTGTATGTCTTCCATCAGGACCTGCACCGACCCGTAGGCACCCCCCGGATAAACCACAAGGTCAAAAACCGCCCCTTCCGGAGAGGCAAAGGAAAAACGATTGCGCCCGTCGCCGCCTGAGTAGCCGTAACTTTCCGGCAGGTCTATCCTGAACCCCCAGGTAGGAGAAACAAAAGGTTCCGCCCTGAGGCCAGGCCGGGACATGACAAAGAGGAGGAAGATTAACCACGGCCCATGGAACCGGGAATTCAAATTCACGCTCATATAGTATAGTATCGGTCACAGGGACAAATATATTTCCGCCGATATTCGCCCGGACCTGGCATTCACCCGATGTCCCGCCGGGCGTTGTTCCAAAAAGCGCCGTCCCGGAAGGCGTTGTGAAGAAGGTGCCCTGTTGAAGCGCGTAACCGTCCTGTTTGAAAATGACGATTGCATAGTTCTGAATAAACCCGCCGGCTTGGCGGTCCAGGGTGGGAAAGGGGTGGGAGTTTCCCTGGACTCCCTACTTGCCGGTGAATGGTCCCCCCGACCCCTCCTGGTCCACCGGCTGGACAAGGATACCTCAGGGGTCATCCTGGCCGCCAGAACCCCATCCGCAGCCGTTCGTTTTTCCGCCCTCTTTGCCGGGGGAGAAGGCCGGCGCGTCCGCAAGCAATACCTTGCCCTGTGCGCCGGGCAGCCGGAACCGGAAGAAGGCCGCATCAGGATGGAATTGGATGTGCGGGGCAAGGGCAAACCCTCGGAGACAGCTTACCGGGTTGCGTCCTCCAAAGACGGTTTTTCCCTCCTGGAACTGGAACTAGGGACGGGCCGTATGCACCAGATACGCCGCCACTTGGCCCTTATCGGGCATCCGGTTTTAGGGGACGACAAATACGGGGATTTTTCCCTGAACAAGGAACTGCGGAGGACCAGGGGACTCAGGCGGCTTCTCCTCCACGCCTCCCGCCTCGTCATAAGCGCCGAAGCCCTGGGGTATCCCCTGGACGTACGGGC
>JAITBO010000311.1 GCA_031283505.1 Treponema sp.
TGTTTGTCATTCCATCCTATTCTTCCATGCCTTTTTTGATTTGCCCCTCTGCCCTACCCTGCTTAATTTAATTTCGTTCTACATATTTATACGCTTGATTACCTTTATCTTGGAACATCATGCTCAACTCAATTTATCCTATACCGGAGTAACCTTTTTGCCCTGTACTGTTACAACATCAAGCACTGTACAAATTTGAAAAATTTTAATACTCCCGGAAATATCAAACTCTTATAGTCGCCCCGGCAAAGCCGGGGGTTTACCTATTTTAATTAGTTTTGGAACAGGCTCATTCTTCAAGTCCTTTTATCCACCGGAAAGGACCGAATGTCCCGCAGTTTACGCTAAAGGGGAAGTTTTGCCTGCGGCCTTCTTTTGATATTTTTATATGATCGCCGACCAGAATGACCTTTCCGTCGATCGTTTTTGGCGGAAGTATCTTCACAAATACGGTAATGAGTTTCCGGTATAAGCTGTCAATATCAAAGGCAAGGAATTCGTAAACACAGTTCGGCGTGGAGACTTCCTCCAGTCGATGGTGTCGTGATTGATAAACCCAGAACCGTTATCGCTGTGGAACTCAAGGATTTTGAATATACTGGTTTGACAGGTGTACTTTTGTAACCCCATGTGGGTATCCTCCAGATACCCTTTAGTTTAGTTTTGGTTACATTTTCTTTCTGTCTCAAACCAGCTATTTCGGTTACTTTTTCGATGTCTCACTGCGCGGCATTGCCAGAGCCCTGCCTTTCCTGTATACTGCCTTGACAAGGGGAGGATAGAGTGAACGTAGTCGTTATCGGCGCCCAATGGGGTGATGAGGGAAAGGGCAAAATTGTGGATTATCTGGCAAAAGAAGCCCAGATAATCGTGCGGTTCTCCGGCGGGGCCAATGCCGGCCACACCATTGTTATAGGGGATGAACAGTACGCCCTTCATCTTATCCCGTCGGGTATCCTCTACCCCGATAAAATGGTTGTTTTGGGCGCGGGGATGGTCATAGATCCGGTGGCCCTCTTCAACGAGTTGACCATGCTCCGGAACCGGGGGATAGATGTCACGGGCCGGGTTTTCATATCTGACCGGGCCCATATCGTCCTGCCCCGGTATATTCAGATCGATAAAGAACGGGACCAGGCCCGGAAGAAGCCCATAGGCACCACCGGCCGGGGCATAGGAATCACCTATTCCATGAAAAGCGACCGGGACGGCATACGTGTCGCGGACCTTTTCTGGAAGGAAAAGATGAACGAGCTTGACAAGGCGGACAGGGATTTTCTTGAACCTTTTACAGATCGTCTCGAAGCCATGTCCGTAGACCTTTCATCCTTCCTGATGCACCGGAAAAACGCCCAGGTCCTGTTTGAAGGAGCCCAGGGGACCCTTCTGGACCTGGACTTGGGGACCTACCCCTACGTTTCCAGCGGTACGTCCTGCGCCGCCGGGGCCGCCATAGGTGGCTGCGTGGGTCCCCGCCGGTTGGACAGGATCCTCGGGGTGTTCAAGGCCTACTCCACACGGGTAGGGAACGGCCCCTTCCCCAGCGAATTCGGCGCCGGTTCGGAGGACGAACTCTGCCGTTTTATCCGGGAGACGGGCCGGGAATACGGCGTCACCACCGGCCGGCCACGGCGCTGCGGCTATCTGGACCTGGTGGCCCTGCGGTACGCCTGCCTAACCAACTCCATTGATTCCCTGGTGATGACCCATCTGGATGTTTACGATACTCTGGAGGAGATCCGGGCCTGTATCGCCTACCGCATAGGGGATCGGATTGTGGAAAGCTTTCCCGCTTCCATCGAAGCCCTGAACAACGCCAAACCCGTGCTTCGCGGTTTTTCGGGCTGGAAGAAGCCCCTGTCCGGCGCTTTGACCTACGAGGAATTCCCCGTGGCGGCCATGGAATACATCGAATTTATCGAGCGGTTCTGCGAAACTCCCATTGACATCGTATCCGTCGGCTATGATCGCAAAGAAACCATCATCAGAAAAAGCCCCTGGACCAAATAAAGGCCGTTTTTATGGATAAAATACTGATACTGGACTTTGGGAGCCAGACGACCCAGCTTATAGGCCGGCGCATCCGGGACATGGGGGTCTACACGGAGATCATCCCCGGCGACAGTTCCCTTGCGGGAGTCTTTTCGGAAAGAACGCCCACCGGGATCGCCTCCGGCTCCGGGGCAGCCGCCCATCATGTAAAGGGCGTCATCCTTTCGGGCTCCCCCGAATCAGTCTACACCCCCCAGGGAGGGGTCCCCGATAAAGGGCTCTACGAATCGGGGCTTCCCCTCCTGGGGATATGCTACGGCCTCCAGCGAATGACCTATGATCTGGGAGGCCGCGTGGAGCCTCTGCCGGAATGGGAGTACGGCGGCGTAGAGGTCCGGGTCAGGGCCCCCGGCGCGGCGGACCGGTTCCCCAACCGGGAGAAAGCCCTGTGGTTCCTTGCGGGTTTCGACAAAACGATTCCTCTGGCGGACATAATAGGGGGAAACGCTTCGGCGGGTGGCGCGGACTTTCCGGCAGGGGAAAATTCCTTTACCGCCTGGATGAGCCACGGGGACACCTTGACCCGTCTTGCGCCGGGCTTTCGGGAGTACGGGACCAGCGTCACGGGTTTTCCCTCGGTGGTGGTTCACGGAGAGCGGCCCTGGTTCGGCTTGCAGTTCCACCCGGAAGCTACCCACTGCGAACGGGGAAACGAAGCGCTGGCAGCTTTTGTGTTCGGTGTCTGCGGCTGTACCAGGGGCTGGACCATGGAACAGTACATCGAAGAAATGCGGGCATCCCTTCCGGCCAGGGTGGGGGACAACCTGGTGCTTCTTTTGATTTCAGGGGGCGTCGATTCCACCGTGGCGGCAGCCCTGTTCCTCAAGACCCTGAAAAGCGCCCAGGTCCACCTTATGTATATGGACACGGGCCTTATGCGGAAGGATGAAACCCGGATCGTCGCGGTGAACCTGGAACGTCTGGGCGCCCGCCATCTGCACATCATCCGGTGTGAAGACGAATTCCTTTCGGTCCTCAAGGGCCTTACGGATCCCGAAGCGAAACGTAAAGTTATCGGAGACCTCTTTATCACCATCCAGGAACGAGAAGTGTCCCGCCTTGGCCTTCCGGATTCCTGCTTTCTTGCCCAGGGCACCCTGTATACCGATCTTATCGAAAGCGGCAAGGGGGTGGGTACAAAGGCCCACCTCATAAAGAGCCATCACAACGTGGGAAGCCCCCTGGTGGACGCCAAACGCAAGGCGGGCCGGATCATAGAGCCCCTGGACCGGCTCTACAAAGACGAGGTCCGACGTCTGGGCCGCGTTCTGGGAGTTGATGAGGAGGTGGTACGCCGCCACCCCTTCCCCGGACCCGGCTTGGCGGTCCGTATTTTGGGGGAAGTGACGAAGGAAAAGTGCGATGTCCTCCGGGAGGCCGATGCGATCTTTATAGAGGAACTGAAAAAACGCCGGGCCCCGGCTATAGACCGGGAGGGCAGTTATAAACAGGGTTCCAGCCTTTACGACGAGATATGGCAAGCCTTTGCGGTGCTTCTCCCCATCCGTTCTGTGGGCGTTGCCGGGGATGTCCGCAAGTACGGCTGGGTTCTGTCCCTCCGGGCCATTGTCAGTGCCGACGGCATGACCGCCGATGTGTACCCCTTTCCCATGAAGGACCTGCTGGAAATCTCCACCCTCATCACGAATACCGTCAAGGACATAGGGCGGGTTACCTACGACATCTCGTCAAAGCCCCCGGCCACGATTGAGTGGGAATGAGCATTGCCCGGCAGTCTCCGGGGTCCTATTTCCTTGTTTCTTCCCCGTCGGCGATATTGCGGGCATCGCTTAAAGAACCGGCGATCCTCAGACAGGCTTCCTGAACATTGCGCACGCTGTCCTGCACATCTTTCGATATATTCTTTAGATCTTCCACAGCGCCATAGATAGAATCGCTCTCCCTGCGGATTTCAACGGAACTGTTTTTTACCTGCTCCATAGTTCCACCAAGGGTTTCCAGGGCGTTTAGTATCCGCGTCCCGTTAGAAGCCAGAGTATTCACCGCAGTCATCATGTCGCCGAAGTATCCCTGCATCCCGGTCACCTCGGTGAACATACTACCCATGGTATTCACGGTCTCCAGCGAAACCTGCCTGATCTTTTCTATGGCGTTTCGCATATTTTTTATCTCCTTCGAGATGGAAGCCGATTCTTTGCTCGATGACTCCGCAAGTTTCCGTACTTCTCCTGCCACTACCGCAAAACCCCTTCCCGCTTCTCCCGCATGAGCGGCTTCTATGACGGCGTTCATGGCCAGGATGTTTGTCTGGGATGCTATGTTTACCAGCGCGGCGTTTGCTTCCTCCAGAAACGACGATTGTTCCACTATGTGCGAGAGTTCTTCATTCAGGTTATTCAACATCTTCCTGCCCGTGTCCGAAGAACTGCTCAGGCCCGATATTGATTTATGGGACCGGTAAACCACATCCCGTACCGCATCAATATCCTTAACCATCTGTTCTATCGTTTCGGATGATTGGGATATGTTTTGTCCCTGAGTATCAACAGCGTTTTCAAGCGACCGGATATGACCGATGATTTCCTCAAGGGAATCGGAAGTCCGGCTGACTGATTGTACCTGATTATTCGTTTTGCCCTGTACGCTCTCCATACTGTCGGTTATTACTTCCAGCCCACTTGAGGAATCCTTTATGGAAGCGCCCAGGGTTTCACTGATATTCTTTTGCCGCGTTTGTTCGTTTTTTATTTCATTCAAAGTCTTCTTTAACGCACTACGGATAGTATTGAGCGAACGCTGTATATCCCCGATTTCGTCTTTTCGTTCTATAGGGATATCAATGTCAAAGCGCATTTCCGCTATGGTATGCCCCAGTTTTATTATCTCTTTTATGGGCTTGATGAGAGAGCTGGCCACCAAGCCCGCTATCAATATGGAAAAAAGTATTTCTGTGGCAAGAGCGATGATTAAAGCGATATTCGCCCGCTGTTCAAGTTCCCGGACCAGCGAAACATCATAGTCAAAGCCAAGAATCCCGGCAATGCGGTTGTTGCTGTCAAAAACCGGGGTGAACAGCGAAACAAAGGACCCCCATTCATCGGTGTAAGGCTTGCTGACTTGGGGATGGCCGGTCATGTAAGCCGCATCCAGTTCCGGGGGAACCTCGTCTTCCTGGTAATAGTCGAAGAACTCCTCCGTCGATTCCGCATCCACATCATCAGTATCAAAGATAAAGAGGTACTTTCCTTCCGGCGTTTTTTGGATCATGTAGATATACGCCAGGTTGAAGGATTCGGCGATTAACTGCACATTATTCAGGAACTGCCAATATTCAGGATCGTCGGCCTTGCCAATACCGATAAGGTATTCCGGATTGGACACTATAGGGTATTGTTTTAACGTTAAGGCCGCTATTTTTGCCAGGCTGTCCGTATAACTGTACTTGATATAACGGAAATATTGAACATACATTACAAGCCCGACAGCAAGAGAAGCCAGAAAACCAAGGCCGGCAAAAAACACGAAAAATTTTGTCCGTAAACTTTTCATAACTTCCCCCCACTAATATTCCGCCTTTTCAGGCTGTTATGATACTGTTAGCCTTAATATGATCAATGTAGCTTTCCAACACCCGGTTTCCTGCCGGGGACTTGACCATCGCAAACCGACACTAAAAATTGTTTCCGTACTTTTAACCTATCGGACTTCCGCTTCATTTGAAAAAGTACTATGCTCCGTATCCCGGTGAGAGTAATTGTCAGGACGTATTCATATTCCTGCATAAGTCTTGCTTGCCATGCAACAACCCTCCGATGATATTCCTCAACGCCGTCCGTCTCTCAAACTCGTTGATAGTCACCACAGCCGTATATTTGAATACCCGCTTTTTTAATGGCGTTGAATATATATACTCTTTTACCATCCTTTTATTTGGGGTTGCTTCAAGTTTTAAAAGACAAGCTTTACTTGTCAAATCAGCCTTCGATTCAAGGGAAAAAGTGAATCTTTAGCCGCTTTCCCATCGGACTTTAACTTCGAAACCCGTTTAAAAACAGCGAATTTCAAACAGGTTTATTTTATCACTGCTGTCCGGTTTACGTAGATAAAAAGCTTGTATTTCGATCTTTTAGGTGGCATAAAGGAATTAACATAAATCTATATACCAGAAGGAAATACAAGTTATGACTAGCTTTACCACAGTATTAGTCAGTTTGTCAAGGTCTCGCATTACCTCATTAGCAATTCTCAGCTTGAAAAAATAACGTCCTAAATTGGCAAAATGTGTATTAAAAAGTAGACAACCATCAGAATAAAACCGAATCAAATTGTTATTCTCAGGCTATTTTTGCCTGAAAAATTTCTAAACTGAGAATTGCTGATAGTATACCAGCAATTTTACATTTACCTGTCCGGTTCATCGCCCAGGACGAAAACCAGGAAGTCTTCCCAGTTTTCATACAGAAAGCGGCGGAACGAAAAACGCAATGCCTCGAAAAATATCTCCCGCTTCCCAAATGAGGCCCAGATTTTCTGATATTCTTCCTCCACCAGATTCTGCCCGTACATTAAAAATCCCTGCTGATCGCAATCTTGTTTCTCCTGATCGTCCTCATTCCTT
Organism: Treponema sp.; assembly: GCA_031283505.1. The sequence goes on from JAITBO010000311.1 coordinate 6,632, forward strand.
CACCGGGGTCGGAGGGCGGGGATATGTACAGCGGGTCTGCGGGGAAGAACACCGCCATGAGGGTAAATGGGATATAAACGATCCAGGCTTTCCCCAACTCCGAAGGGGAGAAGTTAAGGGTGAAGAGACAACACGAAAGAGAGGAGGCCCCCAAGCAGTACGGTCAAACGAAGCGTGGCCGGAAGGCCGATGAGAAGTCGTAGGGCAGTCATAGAACCACAGGGCGAAAGCCCGAAGAAACAGGGGAACCAGACCGAAGGGACCCTGGCCTGAAAAGACGGAGGGAAGGGCTGCCTCGGGAAAAGGACTGTTGGGAGGAAACAGTATGGATACATCGGACATTGGTCCCTGTGCGTTTACTTAGGGATAAGGTGCAGCGGGCGAAACAGGGCCGGAACTTCTTTGCCGTTTGGAGTCGGCGCAGACAACAGGAAGCCACCGGAACGTATCCGGGGAAAGCATGAGACGCAATGAAGTTAACAGCACATACACTACTATCGACAGCATTACCCCCTGTTCCCTCCACAACTCCCTCCGGATACTTCCGTTTCCGCTCTCTGTGGATGGATTTGACAGAGGAGAAAACGGGCTTTATTAGCCCAGGTCTCACAAAACGCCGCAAATTATAACTTGCCATAAAACCAGGCGGCAGCGCGGAAATATAAGCCGCGTTATCAAAAGACAGCGAAAAAAGCAAAGTCCACTTTGCTCGACGAGTTCACCCGGCTGACAGGATACAACAGAAAATCCGCCGCCAGAATCTTAAACGCCAAACCGGCCACGGTCTTTGTAGACGGTAAGCCGGTGAAACTCAAACCGGAAAAAAGCAGCTTGCTAACCGCAAAGGCAAGCGTATTTATACCGACGAGGTCATAGCCTCTCTCAAGCTACTCTGGACCTTCTTCTGGTTCAAATGCAGAAATATCCTGGCCCCCTCATGAGACAGCAGATGAAGTACATCGCCGGATGCCCGGCCTTCAAAATTACCCTCGAAATCGCCGAAAAACTCAAAACCATACGTTCCGCGTCCATTGACCGGTATCTCAAAAAAGACAAGGAAGCCCTCATATTCAAGGAGAAAAGTCTCACCAAATCTCTGGATTTCCAGAAAAGCCGTATCCCCTTCCTCGTTTTGGAGTTCCACAGCGATAACGGCAGTGAATTTATCAACAACGCCACCGAACTCTGGTGTAAACAGGAAAGCCTCCCTTTCACCCGCAACCACGACCATAAGAAAAACGACAACTGCTTCCGTGGAACAAAAAAACGGCGCGGTAGTCCGTGAATACATCGGCTACGACCGGCTTTCGGGGTTTGAAGAGCAAGCGCTTCTGTCCACCATGTATACGCATCTGGTTTCTCTCTTTAATTTCTTCATACCTGAGGCTGTTCCAAAACCAAGAGCGTCTAGCGCACAGTCAATTAGTTTTGGAACAGGCTCACCTACCCAAAAGCTCAAAAGCAAAACGCGGGTGGGCTCCAAAGAAATCATCGTATACACTTTGCGGTTGTTGATATATCGGCATATTTAGATTAATCAACCTGAGAGTCCCTCACACTTTGTGAATATCTCCAAAGCCCCTAAACCGGAAGTTCCCTGGGTTCTACTCCCAAACGCCCGGCAACTTCTTTGGCCGCCGCACCGCCCGCGATGACGACCGGCGTCAGGGGAAAACCGGCGGTATTACCGCCGGAAGCCGCCGAATCCGCGAGCCGCCGGGCTGCCTCCGCGACTTCCTCCTCAGAAATATCAATCAAGGCCCGGAGTTTCATTTCCCGGTGACGGGCGTCCACCCCGTAGAGGAACCGGGAAAAATCGATGCTCCCGTTTTCGGTGGCAGTCCGGGGCTGGGTCTCCCTGGAATACCGGCCTATGATCGCTTTTTCCAGCGCATCCTGGGAGGCCGGGTCCCCTTTGGGCGGCAGCGCGGCCCGGTCCCGCAGAATCGCGGTAAAGGCTTCCAGGGAACGGAGCGGGTTGGGATCCCGGTAGGTGGAAAGGCCGAAAACTTTTTCGCCGCCGTCGGCATAGGCAAAGGCGCCGTAAGCGCCTCCCTTCATCCTGATGTCCTCCCAGAGGGCGCCGGTGGAAAGCTGGTGGCTCAACACCGCCTCCGCCGCGTGTTCCCGCCGGGGAAAGGCCGCCCCGGGCAAGGCCAGGGCCGCGAATCCCACCTGTAGAGAGGGGGAAGAATAGACCTCCGCCGCAGCCGGCCCGGTTTCCGGAAGGGAGGTGAAAGAATCCTGCCCAATGGCGGGATTGCGCGGACGGGGGGGGCCTAAGTCCCGCCACCCGGTTTCAAGGCGTCCAAGGGTTTTCTCCAGGGTTTTTCCCTGACCGGTCAGGTTGGCTACGAACCCTCCGGCCCGGAGCCGGTCCCGCAAGGCTGTAAGTTTGCCGCAAATTTCACCGGCGTCCAGATCGGCGGCGGTATGGGCAAAATGAAGCTGGTCAAGGCCGGACCAGAGTTCTTCCACCCGGCGGGAACGGGAAAAACCCCGGCTTGAGCGGCCAGCGGCGAAGGTATGCCCGTTGGGGGCCAGGGACAGATCCATATCGTTTTTCATTTCCAGAACCAGGTCCCGGATCCGCCGCCGATCCGAAAAATCGGCTTCCGTAATGAACCGCAGGGTCAGGTCCAGGGCTGGGATTATCTTTTCGTCCAGGGCTTTGAGGCGGTACATGAGCCAATCCCTGCCGGCCAGATCGAAGATACCGGCGGGCGTGGGAACGGCGCGGCTCCCCCCCTCAATGATGGAACCGTTCCTCAGAACAACGTGCAGGTCCCCGGCGATGCGGGCAAGAAGGCTGGAAACTTCCGCATAGTCCATCCCCGGAAGGCCCACCGAAATTACCGCCCGGGAAAAAAGGGGCAGCCAGAGGTAATCATCACCGTCAAGAATATCCGCCGGAAAGGCAATGTCGGCGTAGGTGATGCCGTTGGTGAAAAGGTCGTGGACCAGCACCGGGGAACCCGCAACGGCCCGGAGTTCCCGGGGGATCGGCTCCACCTTGGGGGAGAGGTCTTGCCGGGAAAGATGGGGAATCGAGGCCAGAGCTGCGGGGCTATCTCCCCGGCTCTGTATCCGTTCCAGTTCCCCGGACTTTTCCCGTATACACCGGCGTTCATCATCCCCCATGGCGACTTCCCTTTCGACAAGCCTGGCCGCCAAAGCCGACTCCTTGGCCTCCCAATAGCCCTTCTGAGGTACTACCTCTACCAGGGCCCGGTGGGGATTATTCAGAAGATACTTTTGAATAAGGGACTCAAAAAAGTGGCTGTCGGCGGCAAGGCGTTCCTTGAGCCGGGCAAAACGGGGCACAAAGAGAAGAGTGTCCCAGGGCTTGGTCCCGTGGAGCCAGCCGCGGAAGGCCCGTTGCAGCCATACCAGAGAATAGGGCGCGCCGACGCGGCGTATCTCCCGGTTGGAAAACTCCATTCCCAGCAGGGCGGCTTCAATCTCTTCTTTCGGGATGCCTTCCCGGACCAGCCGTTCCAGTTCGCCCAGAATCAGAGCCTCGACAGCTTCGCTCCCGGTCTCAGGCGATACCCCCAAAAGCCCGGCGCAAAACACGGTCTCCCGCAGGTCGATTTCAAGGCCCGAACAGGGAGCCAGGTCCTCTCCCAGCCCGGATTCGATGAGGAGCCGGGTCAGAGGGGAACCGTCATGGCCCAGGAGGATTTCGGCAAGGGCCAAAAGCGCCAGGGTCTCATCGCTGTCCGTAACATCGGAACACAGCCAGGAGAGGCTCACCGTGGCTTTTTCGCCTGCCCCGGCGGGACAGGCTATACGCAGGGACCGGGGGGCGTCCCACCTGGCGGCTTTGGGGATGGAAGGCGCGGGGTTTCCCCGGTTTAATCCCGCAAAGAACCGCTCGTTCAGAAAGGCAAGCTGTTTCTCCGTGGGGATGTTCCCTGCGAGAAACACCCGGCAGTTCGCCGGGGAATAGCGGCTCCGGTGGAATTCTTTAAGTCCTTCCCAGGTAAGGTCCGGAATACACTCCGGGTCTCCCCCCGACTCAAGGGCGTAGGGAGTGCCGGGCATCACCGCACGAACGGACCAGAGGTTGGCGTAGGTATCCGGGGCGGAGTAAGCCCCCTTCATCTCATTATAGACCACCCCGGTTATTTGGAGCCTTTCAGCTTTTCCGGATTCCGGGGAAGCGCCGCCGGAAACGAATTCCAGACGGCTTCCCTCCTGCATGAAGGTCCATTCCGAAAGGAGGGGCCTGAACACGGCGTCCCCATAGACCGCCATAAGGTTGAAGTAATCATGTTCGTTCACCGAACTGGCGGGATAAAGCGTCTTGTCCGGAAAAGTCATGGCGTTGAGGAAGGTCTGGAGGCTCCCCTGGGCAAGTACCAGGAAGGCGTCTTTGAGGGGATAACGCTCCGAACCGCAAAGGACCGAATGCTCCAGGATGTGGGGCGCTCCGGATGAATCTTCCGGCACGGTTGCAAATCCAAAGGCGAAAAGGTTTTCGGGATCATCATTGAAAATATGAAAAACCTCCACTCCCCCGGCCCGATGCCGCGCCCAGATGCCCAAGGCGTTCAACTCCGCCAGATCCGTTACTTCAAGAATCTCGAACCCGCTGTCCAGCACGGTTCCAGCTTGTAAATCAGTCTTCATACTATCACATCCTCATCGGTACGCAGAAGAATTTTCCCTTCTTCCCGTCCTAATCTGAACCAAGCGAGAAAGTCCCGGGCCGCCGCTTCCACCTCTATCTTGGGAACCGGCCCAAGGAATTCAGCTTCTTCCCGTATCAGAGTCCGCCGGTTGGCGGATACATTGGACAGTATCTTGTCGGTGAATCCGGGCGAGCGGCCTTTGAGGAGCAGGGCGATGTCCCGGTTTTCCATGGCCTTGAGTTTTTCCTGTATGGGCCGGTTGCCGGCTTCGATCACGTCCTCCAGAGTATAGAGCCGGTCTTTCAGGATACGGCCTATATCGGGATCATCTTCCTCAAGTTCCGACAAAAGCCGCTCCCCGAAGGAATTGTCTGCGTGTTTCAGGATGGCGGTGAGGGCGTTCATGCCGTCTACTTCGACAGGCTCGCCGGCAGCGTTGGCTTCCGCGATATGCCGGGCCTTTTCCCGCAGGACGCCGGCCACCCGCTCAAGCACCTCCGGGGAAACCTGGCCCAGATGGGCAATACGCCTGACGATTTCCAACTTCCGGTCCGGCGGGGTATTGGCAAGGACCGCCGCCGACATCTTGGGGGTAAGGCGGGAAAGCACCAGCGCCGCAGCAGCCGGGACTTCTTCCCGCAGAAGAAAGGCCACCTGCTCCCCGGAAAAATCGTCCAGAAAATCCAGTGGGTTCCCCGCCGCTTCGGGAATGGTCCGCCGCAGGAAGGTTTCCCCCTGGACGGGCCCGAAGGCAGCGTAAAGGAGCCGCCGGGCTTCCTCAAGTCCGCCGACAGTCCCACCGGTGTACTCCGCTCCGCCGGAAGATCGCAGAAACCCCCGAAACTCCTCAAAAACGGTTTCCGCCTCGCCGGAAGTAATTCCCCGAATGGAGGCGATTTCCTTTGCGATTTCTTCAACCTGTTCCGCATCCAGCCCGGAAAGTATACGAGACGCCTCGTCCCCTCCGATCAGAATGAGGAATTTAGCAACTCGCCGGTACCGGGACTCCCCTTCCGCCCCGGCGGGTTTTTTCCCAATGCGCTCGAAGCCTTTGGCTAAGGATCCGCCCAAAGCCCCGGTCTTGAAAAGCCCGCTAACCGGATCGTCCTTGGAACCGGCGGCTGCAAAACCGGATGCCGCCTGAGGGGGCGCGGTGGGCCCACCTTTAATGCCGGAGGCGTCCGCCGCCTGAGGCTGCCGTAAGGTCTGCTTGTAAGCCTCTATGCCCCGGCGGAAATTGCCGTCCCCGCCGCCGGGCAGAATAGTACGCGCCATATTCTTGTATATTACGATATTTTAGGGGTTAGGACCAGAGTATCCAGGGTATCGCCGGCAATTCTCAGTTTGGGAAAATAACACCCGAAATCAACGAAAATGTGTATGAAAAAACAGACAATAGCCAAGATAAACCGAGTAAGTCGTTGTTTTCAGGCTTTTTTTACGTGAAATATTTTTAAACTAAAAATTGCTGGGGTATCGCATAAAACCTATACCTCAAAATCGGGTAGTGGGCGAAAGATATTGGTTGCCAAATAATTCTCTGAAAAAATCAAAAATTTATTACGAGAGGCTGTTCCAAAACCGTGCGCGTTTAGCGCACAGTCAGTCATTTACCACCGGCATAGCCGGTGGCTTGAGGAAGCCCCCTTAAAGGGGGCATTTTAGTTTATTTCTGGCCCATCCAGATTCAACTGTACTACTTACGCTGAACTTGCCGTTTTTCAGGCAAGCATATAAGGTGTGTCAGGGATTGGCGGCTTTGGCCTTCCAATGCTCCTGTCTGTTAATTCTTGCAGTATGCAGTTTTCCCTGCGTTCGGCAAGCCGGGAATCCCTTCTGCCGTAAAATACGTCATCGGGGGTTAAATACCCTATCGCACGGTGAAGCCGCTC
>JAITBO010000335.1 GCA_031283505.1 Treponema sp.
GGAAGCGTTTAAGATAGCGCAAAGGCTGGAGATTCACTATACGCCGAAGCATGGGAACTGGCTGAATATAGCGGAGATAGGATTAAGCGCAATGACGAGCCAGTGCCTGGATCGGCGGATAGACACGCTGGAAAAACTCAAGGGGGAGCTTGCGGCATGGCAGATATGCCGCAATGAGAAGCAGAAGATAGTGAAGTGGCAGTTTACAGTAGAGGATGCCCGGATAAAACTTCATAGTTTATATCCTATCCTTTAGTCTTGCCAACCTACTAGCGCCCTGTAAAGACTAAAAAAAAGAAAAAACCACCGTATATAGCCTCTTACTCCGCGCCTTCCGTGGTTAAATCTCTTTGAGCATATCGAGTCATTTAGGAACTGTGCAGAAATAACATGACCAAACGGTTATGTTATTTCTGCACAGTTCCTTAGTCTAATCAAGGCTTTAGTCTTCCGATGTAAGAGCGACTATTCATCAAAGTCGTCGTCATCAAAATCATCGTCGAAGTCGTCCTCAAAGTCGTCGTCATCATCATCGTCATCAAAATCATCGTCGAAGTCGTCTTCAAAGTCGTCTTCCATATCGTCGAAATCATCTTCTTCAATGTCGTCCTCGTCCTCATCATCATCGTCACTGAAGATCAGAAAAGGATTGGGAAGATCGTAATTCAGCTCGCTTTCCAGGGGAAGCAGGGCGAGTTCGTCCGCGGAAAACCGCTCATCTGTCATGGCTTCGTGCAGAACCATAGTTTTCTCCATTGGAATTATTTTTTGCAATCCGCAAAGCGGACTTCTTTAATTTCCGTTTAAAAATACGGTACATGACCGCATTACTCTTGAAACATAAGGGACATATTCAGTATCTGTCAACTGGTTTTTACTTAACTTCGGATTTTTTTTTAATTTTTATTAGGTTTTATCCTTAATGCGCCGATCCGGTTGCCATACCCCGCTTTATCATGCAAAATAGAGGCATGAAGCGCTATGTACCCTTTCCGGCCATCCTGAGGGCAACCGTTTTGACCGTCTTATTATTTACAATATCCGTTTTTTCTGCCTTTTCCCAGGCCGGGGACCGGGGCAATTACCTTACGGTAAAGATCGCCGTCATGGGGCCCGGCGATCAGCTTTACTTCAAGTGGGGTCATATCGCCCTGATTATCGAAGATGCCGTTACCGGACAAAGCAACTTCTATGACTGGGGCATCTTTTCCTTTGATGCCGAACGTTTTTTTGTAAATTTCGCCTTTGGCCGGCTTCTCTACCGTTGCGGCGCTTCTCCGGCGGAGTTGAGCTTCCGGGCCTACCGCAACACCAACCGGGACATCACGGTGTATACCCTGGACCTGCCGGCTCAAAAGAAAGAGGAAATACGCCGTTTCGCCGAATGGAACATTCTGCCGGAAAACCGGAACTACTATTACCACCATTTCAAGGATAATTGCGCCACCAGGGTACGGGACATCCTAGACATAGCCATGGACGGTCAATTCCGCGCCGCCTTTGGCGAGGTTTCGGGACAGTATACCCTAAGGCAGCACATCAGACGCCACCTTTGGGCTTCCCCATTCTTTGACTGGATACTCAACTTCTGGATGGGGCAGGACATCGATGTCCCCATTACAGTATGGCAAGAAATGTTTCTGCCTCAGAAAATAGGCGATTGTATCCGGGATTTCACCTACGCCGATCCGGAGGGCAGGATACGGAAGCTCGTAAGCTCTGTGGAAGTCCTGAACAAGGCGGTGAATCGTCCTCCCGTCCTGGATGCTCCCCGCAGGCAGTGGCCTAGGGAACTTGCCGTAGGCACCGCCGCAGCCCTCCTCTTATGCGTCTTTGCCCTTATATGCCGTAAAAGACCCGTTGCCGGTCGTGTTCTCCTGGGCGTCTCCCAGGCGTTGCTTGGCCTCTTTTTCGGCGGCGTTGGTTTTCTCCTCTTTTTTATGGCCTTTTTCACAAACCACGACTACACCTACCATAACAGTAATCTTATCTACGTCAACCCCTTGCTCCTGGCGGCGGTTCCCCTGGGCATCATGATGGCCCGGGGCCGCAAAAGCAAGGGAAAATCCGGCGGTGCCCGGACGCGCCGCTTCTTGCCGGAAAGTATCCTCCGCATACTTTGGACTTATGTGTTCCTAGGCGGCGTCCTCACTATGGTGCTAAAACTCCTCCCCTGGTTTTACCAGCAGAACCAGGTAGATCTGGCGCTTATACTCCCCATAGCCTTGACGCTGGGTGTAATACCAATAGTATGCGGCGGAAATCGCAGTGATTAACGGTTCATCGTTCCCTGCGCGAACTTCCTACTTTATCAGTATGAATTCCACCCGACGGTTTTTCCACCAGCCATTTCGGTCTTCGTAGGCCGCTACCGGTCGGCTGCCGCCCATACCTACGGCGCTCAGGCGTTCACGGTTAACCCCGAATTCAACCAGCTTCTCCAGCACCGCCTGGGCACGAAGGGCGCTTAAAGGTTTGAGTTCCCGCTCATTTTCCCTGGCTATAGCTCGTGCGGTTTTGGCAGTGGTATTGGCGTGGCCTTCAATGGTGATCTTATAGGCGCTGAATTTGTTGAGTACCTGGGCAATGCGTTTGAGTATAAAGTTATTAGCTTCCATCACATCGTCAGAGAGTCCGCGAAAGTCCCCAGCGTTAGGGGCAAAAACAATGGAAGGCACCTGGACCCTGAGCTGATCCCCTTCTTTGATAACCAAGATGTCGGTTTGAATGACCCCTTCCAGGGTAGAAGCGTTCCCGTGAATATCGGTTACGGTAAAGGCGAAGGGATAATCCGAAGCCGACTGGATGAGTTCTCCTGTAGAATTCCGTCCGTCCCAGATGATTTCCGCCGGGGGAAGCCCCTGACCTTCAAAATGACCGAATAATACATGGGGAGGCTCCGGTTCCCGTATGTCAATACTCCAACTGGAGATAGGAGAAGCGTCTTCCACTGTAAGATACGCGATATACTCGTCGTTCTCTCCGTCGCCGTCGGGGCTGAAATATTCAATAGGGGTGGTGAACCCCAGGATGGGCCCATCCGTATCAGGAGCAGGGACTTCGGCTGCCGGTTCCGGCGGCGGCAGCGGTTCCGGAGGAGGCGGAGGTTCCGGTGGTTCCGGCGGCGGCAACGGTTCCGGAGGAGGTGGAGGTTCCGGTGGCGGCGGAGCGGGTTCAGCCGCCGGTTTCGGAGGAGGTGGAGGGCTGGCACATCCTGTTGTTACAAGGGCAAAGGCTATACCAGTCAGTAGTAAGAAAAGCATCAGTTTTTTCATTTTCGTCTTCCTCCAGCATTTATTTAAATCGAAACTTTTTCAGAATCTGATGTCTTGAAAAACCTCATCATCTGAGCCTGTTCCAAAACTAATTGACTATGCGCTAAACGCGCACGGTTTTGGAACAGCTTCATCTTAATAAAATTTTAATGCAATGGACACAAGGTTTGCTATTGTTTTAAAGGTTTTTTAAAGGTTTTTCACCGCTTTTTTTCCGTATTAAGAAGTGTATTGAAAGGGTTTTTCAGGGTCTTTTCATTAAGCACGATGGCAAGGCGGCCTTCCCGCAGAAGCTGCCGGTTAGCCTCCGAGGAGAGGATGATCAGCGCGTCCTCCCGGGCTATGACAGGATCCGTAGGCCGGACGCCGAAAACGCCCCTGGCCATGACGCGCAGAGGGTTGGTTCCCACCACTTCCGTCAGTTCCGGGCTCAACCCCGAAGGAGTAGGGCGGAAGATGCCTGACTCGGATACGTATTTGACCGGTGCGTTTTTTGCGAAGTTGGCCGGGTCAAGGATATTCCGCTCGTAGAGGAGATTCATGTCCGTATCCCATATTTTGGGGAAGAGACAGGGTTCGATTAGGGCGGTGCTGTTCCTGCCGTGGACAGGCATTACTTCGCTTGCGATGATGATGACGCCTGAGTATTCCGCCGCCGGAATGGGGGTAAGGGGCCTCGGCAGTTCCATGGCCCGGCGGTGCCTGATGAGCCGGGAAATGATGTCCATGAGGTTTATGGTGTAAGAAGAGGAAAGGGAAGTAAGGTCCGCAGACAAGACGGGAGGAATCTTTCGGGCGGTATCGGCGATAAAAGAGGGAAAGCGGAGGGAGGATTCACCCCGGTTTATCAGATCTTCTATAGTGTCGGAGGAATCTATGGGGAGGGCCAGAATATACGGCAGGATGAGGCTGGTGTATTCAACGTTAATGACCTCTTCCGCCTGGGACCGTCCTGTGGGGAGATTGATCCCTGCGGAGGCCAGATTCAGGGTTACCGTGGCCTTCAGTTCCATCCGTTCCCACTCTATCTCCCCGGAAATACTGATTTTCGTCTGTCCGTCAAGGGCAGCGGCGGCCCAAATTAATATCCCCGCAATCCAGACTTTCTTCATACCCTGTTTACCCTTGTACTTCATTCCCTCTTAATTAGTGTCTGTCCATAATGTAGACACATTATAGACAGACTACCTTAAAATCTGCATTTTCGTAACCTTTAGGTGAAAAAATGCAAGGTCTGTCCACAAAGTAACCGACTTTGTGGACAGACACTAATTAATTATCGGCGTTTTCAGGCTTCTTCCCACACG
>JAITBO010000338.1 GCA_031283505.1 Treponema sp.
ACGCCATGTACCGGCTGGGAAAATTCCTGGAGCATTACCGTCAGAAATGAAGCTGTCCCGGAGTAAGCCCGAACCCCGACACGATTAAACCTGTGGATTTGGGCGCATCCGGCGCACGCGCCGGACCGGGCTATCCGCTCCAATTCCTCGGGCTTTTAGGCGTTCCGCCTAAAAGCCCTGCGGGATTTCCGCTTCTATCCCTTGCGCTTCACTGTGCGATACGATCTTCCGCCAGGAAGAAAAACCACATTTTCATAAAAGCATATAGATACCGCAGGTTCGGCGGGGTAACAGCCTGCCAAATCTTACCCTGAAGTTTCCCTGCGAACCGGTGGACGGACTCTTGAGGTATAAAATCCCTTCAATACAGAGACTTTCCTAAAACTTCAGTTTTGGGAAAGCCTCTACAAATAAAAAAAGACGATGCGCCCGGATGTCGGGGATTAACCCCTTGCGCACCGTCATAATATGAAGGAGTTTCCTCCCGTTTGTTTATTATCGGCAACAGGCTTTTTGTCTTGAGGGGACCTTTATTTTTATTCCTTGAACCGGTTTCAAAACCTAAACCTACGGCTGTTTGCCAGGTAAAACCTGGCTTTCAAAGCTGAGGTTTTGAAACAGCCTCCCTTAACTTATATCGAAGGTTTTTATACCCGGCGCTTTCAATATTTAGTGTCTGTCCACCAAGTCGGTTACTTTGTGGACAGACCTTGCATTTTCTCACCTAAAGGTTACGAAAATGCAAATTTTAAGATAGTCTGTCCATAATGTGTCTATATTATGGACAGACACTATTTAATGGGTTTTGTTAATAATTTTATGGTGATTTTTTTTATTTTAGAGTATACTGCAAACAGATATAGAAAGGAGTTGTCCTTATATAAGCCTATGACCGATAAACAGAACAACCGGCACAGAAGAATACTGGATATAGTCACTCAGGAAGGCCGGGTAGAAGTGGCTAGGTTGGCGGAGCTAATAAAGGTTTCCCGGGTGACCATCCGCAAGGATGTGGACCTGCTTGGGGGAAAGGGTCTGGTCCGGCATGAACATGGTCTTGTCCTGCCTGGTTCCAGTGATGACATCAATAACCGTCTGAGTTACCACTACGACAGGAAACAGCGCATTGCCCAGGTGGCGGCTACCTTAGTACAAGAGGGTGATACCGTGATGATAGAATCCGGCTCCTGTTGCGCTATCCTGGCGGACGAATTGGCGCAGCATAAACGAGGCGTTACCATCATCACCAATTCGGCCTTTATTGCCGGATACATCCGTAAGATTCCCCAGGCCAGGATCATCCTTCTGGGTGGGGACTACCAGAACGAAGCCCAGGTGATGGTAGGACCTATAGCCCGTCAGAGCGTCCAGGGTTTTTCTGTGGACAAATTCTTCATAGGCGCCGATGGCTTTTCCGAAAAGTCCGGGTTTACGGGAAAAAACCACCTTAGGGCCGAAACCGTTCGGGATATGGCGAAACAGGCTCTCCAGGTGATAGTCCTGACCGAATCGGAGAAATTTTTCAAACACGGGGTGGTATCCCTGCTCCCCATCAGTAACGTCAGTATCCTTATCACAGATTCCTCCATCCCCCCGGAAATCGAGCGTTCCCTGACAGAAGCGGGTACCAGAATCATCAAGACACGGGATTTTTAGGACCCCTGTGAATATGGATTATATTGGAGCCTAAAGTATTGTGAAACACGTTATGGTGATACCGCTAATCGTTATCGGCACTTTTGTGGCCGTCGTTTTCCTTCTTCTGGGCAGCCTTCTTGCTTTCCTCACCGTCAATGAATACCGTCCCGGAGAGGTGGAAATTCCGGAAATACGAAACCCCGCAGATGCGGAAGCGGAAAACAGAATCCGAATCCTGAGTTGGAACATCGGCTACTCGTCCCTGGACGTGGCCTAGGATTTTTTCATGGATGGGGGGAGCCGGGTCAGGCCCCTGTCGGCTCAGGTGGTAAAGACAAACCTCCAGGGCATCCGGGACTTCATTTCCGTCGGGGACTACGATGCGGCGCTGCTCCAGGAGGTGGACGCCCCTTCCCGCCGGTCCTGGTACGTTGATCAGGTGGAAGCCCTTGCAGGCGCTTTCCGGGGGTCCTCGGTCTTTGCCTATAATTTTCTCGCCCCCCTGGTCCCTTATCCGGTGCCTGAATTTATCGGGAAAGTCGCAAGCGGCCTCCTTACCCTGAACAAATTCCGGGTTTTCCGGGCGGAGCGGATAAGCCTCCCCAATCCTTTCAGTTGGCCGGTACGGACCGTCAACCTTAAACGCTGCCTCCTGGCGGAATGGATCCCCCTCAGGGATTCAAACCGGGAACTGGTGCTGGTCAATCTGCATCTGGAGGCTTACGATCTGAATCTGAACGATCTGCCTCTGGATGCCTACAACGATCCGGGTGGCAGGGAAGCCCAGACCAGGATGCTGATGGATTTCCTCATCGTGGAATATGAAAAAGGGAACTACTGCATCGCCGGCGGGGATTTCAACCGGACCTTTCCGGGGTTTGACGAAACCCGCTTTCCCCTCAGGAACAAGGACTTTTGGGCTGCGGAGGTCCTCTCCCCTTCCCTGTTCCCCGAAGGCTGGCGTTACGGGGCGGACCTTGACACGCCGAGTTGCCGCCTCCTCAACAAGCCCTATTCCGGAAACAGCGAAGACACCCAGTTCTACATCCTCGACGGCTTCATCCTCTCCCCCAATGTGGAGCTTGTGTCGGTGAATACCGTCAACATGGAATTCCGGTATTCGGATCATAACCCGGTAGAACTGACGGCAATACTGAAACAGGATTAAAAACAGGCGAAGAAGGAAGGGCCCTGCTTCCCGCATCCTCCTTCGCCATTACTTCATTTTACCGCGTCAAACCCGTGTTTCAGATCGTCGATGATGTCGTCGATATGCTCCACGCCTATGGAAAGACGCACGGTATTCGGCTTGATGCCCCCTTCCAGGAGTTCCTGTTCGCTCATCTGGGAGTGGGTTGTGGAAGCCGGGTGTATCACCAGGGACTTCACGTCCGCCACATTGGCAAGGAGGCTGAAAAGCTCAAGGCTTTCGGTGAATTTTTTCGCGTCTTCCGCGCTGCCCTTGATCTCGAAGGTAAAGATAGAACCCGCGCCTTTGGGGAAGTACTTTTTGTACAGGGCGTGATCCCGGTCGTCCGGCAGGGAAGGATGGTGCAGGGCTTCCACCTGGGGATGGTTCTTGAGGAAGTTCACCACTTTGAGGGCGTTGTCTATGTGGCGCTCCACCCGGAGCGAAAGGGTCTCCAGGCCCTGGAGGAAAAGGAAGGCGTTGAAAGGCGAAAGGGCGGCCCCTGTGTCCCGAAGCAGGGTAGTCCGGGCCTTGATGATATAGGCCAGGTTTTTCACCGCGTCCGTAAAGACCACGCCGTGATAGCTGAGGTTCGGTTTGGACAGGCCGGGGAACTTGTCGTTCTGCGCCCAGTCGAATTTACCGCTGTCCACGATGACTCCGCCTATGGAAGTGCCGTGACCGCCTATGAATTTAGTCGCCGAATGGATCACGATGTCCGCCCCGTACTCAATGGGCCTGAGGAGGTAGGGAGTGGCGAAGGTGTTGTCAACGATCACCGGTATACCCCGGGCATGGGCGATCTTCACCACCGCCTCAATGTCAACTACGGAAGAATTGGGATTTCCCAGGGTTTCAAAGAAAATAGCTTTGGTGTTCGGCTTAATGGCCTTTTCAAAATTTTCCGGCTTGCTGCCGTCCACAAAGGTGGTTTCCACCCCCAAGTCCTTAAAGGTATTGGCAAAGAGGTTGTAGGTTCCGCCGTAGATCTGGGAATCCGACACGATGTGATCCCCGGCGCGGGTGATGTTCTGGATCGCGTAGGTTGTAGCCGCAGCCCCCGAAGCCAGGGCCAGGGCCGCGACGCCTCCTTCCAGGGCGGCAACGCGCTTTTCAAAGACATCCCAGGTGGGGTTCATGATCCGGGTGTAGATGTTGCCCGTTTCCGTCAAGGCAAACCGGGCCGCCGCCGAAGTTGACGAGGGGAACACGTAGGACGTGGTCTGATAGATAGGCGCCGCCCGGGCGTCGGTAGCGGGATCCGGTTTCTCCTGGCCCACATGGACTTGCAGGGTTTCAAATTTGTACTTTTTTTCGGCCATTTCATTCTCCTTAGGTTTAATATAACATATAATTCATATTGGTTTAATATGAATTATATGTTATATTAAACCAACGCAGCCCCATTGTCAAGTAGCCGAATGTCGTTGTGTCGTTGACAAGTGATAAGTTCACCCTCTGAAGCAACGAGGGAATCGTTCACCCCCTCGGCTAAAATAGGAGGATGAAATATATGATGAGCAGCAAAGAACTGGCCCGGCTGGCGGTTATTAAGGGCGCTCTGGATGGGGCCTACACGGCAAAGCAGGCGGCACGGAAACTCGGCATAAGCGTCCGGTGGGCAAAACACTTGAAGAAAGCAGTGCGGGAACAGGGGGACGGGGCGGTCAAACACGGGAATGCGGGACGGCATCCTGCCAACGCTACCGATGAAGGGATCCGGGACAGGATTATCGCCTTGAAAAAAAGCGAACTATACCGCAACGCAAATTTCACCCACTTTCGGGAATTGTTGGCGGAACACGAGCAGATACAGGTGAGCTATACC
>JAITBO010000147.1 GCA_031283505.1 Treponema sp.
GGCGGCTTCGGCAATGGCGGCATTCTGTTTTTCTACAGCTTCGAGCAGGACACGCCCCTGCTCCGCAGCGCGGGCGGCGATGGCAGCGTCCCTCTCCACAGCCTGGGCCGCGATGGCCTCATCCCGTTCGGCTGCCTCAGTGGTAATACGCCGGGAGGTTTCTTCGGCGGCAGTTTCCAGAGCTACAAGAAGTTCCCGGCCTTCCCTGGCCGCTTCTTCGGAGGCTTTTTTCCAGTCCTCCTGTAACTTCCGGCCCAGGACATTCAGTTCTGTAATATCCTGCTTCCATTCGGTTTTATATGTCTTCTGTCCGGCGTCCATTTCGGCCTGAACAGATTTCCATTCATCTTTGAGGTCACGCAGCAGTCCCTGTACCTCCATAACCCGGACTTTGGCGTTTTCCTGATACCCTTTGAGTTTCTCCTCAAGCTGAGTTTGAAAACGCTGTACCCGGTCCAGAGCCTGTTCGCGGAGCTTTACCAGAGCGGCATCTTCCAGTTTATCCGCCCGGTTTCCTGCCTGGGCCAGAGCATCCTTGAAGGTCTTCGTGATGATTTCCAAATCCCGGTCCAGGTTTGCCTGACGCCCGGCTTCAACCTTATTCACCGCTTCCCGGTGATCTTCTACCTTCCGCTCTATGGTTTCTGCGGCGGCATATAAATCCGATACCGTAGAACGTACCGAAGCGACAAGGCTCTCCGCAGTCCTTTCCAGGGAATCGGCGTTCTCCCGCTCAAACCTAATCTCAATATCCCCCAGGGCTTTTTCCATCCCTTTGAGCTTTTCTTCGGCGGCGTGAATACGTTTGGCGGCGTTCTCCACAAAGGCGGATTCGTTTTCAATACGGCCAAGGTTCTCCTCCACCCTGCCGGTCATACGGTCCAGTTCCGAGAGGACAGCATCATAACTGTTGATACGCTCCTCAATTTTTGCAATGACCGCAGCCTTATCCGCCAGGTCCTGATCGGTCACCACGAGCCGCTTGAGGAGTTCCTTGGCTGATTGCTGTTGAACTTCCAGAGCCAGCCCGTAATCTTTTACACACTCCTCTTTTTCCGCCACATAGACGCTCAGTTCTTCCTTGAGCCGTTTGCTATACTCCCTAAGTCTCTCTGTGGAACGTCCGCGCCGGGACAGTTGATGATACAAGAGGAATGCCAGAACCATAATGCCGAGGGTCAGCAAATTTCCAACCGTAAAAAAACTCATTATAATAAACTTATCATATACTTTAATAATTGACGATAGTCGGAAAATACAAAATCCGCGTTACCTGGCCGGTGGATTTTTTTTATAATTGAACGGGTCACCAAGGCGGCCTTCATTCCTACTCCCTTTGCCCCAATAATGTCGTACCGGACACTGTTTCCCACGTAGAGGATACGTTCCGGGGGCATCCCCATCTGTCTGGCCAGTTCAAGAAAAGGCAGCGGGTGGGGCTTTAACCGGCCTGTTGTTTCCGAACAGAGAACCGTATCCCAATAGCCGTCCAGCCCCATGTTTACGAGCTTCGCTTCCGGGGGAAAATCGGACAAGAGCCCCAGCTTACAGCCCTCCTTCCTGAGAGCCTCCAGGGTCTCTCTGACATGAGGGAAAGGAGCTATACGGGTAAAAAGAGGTTCCCAGCCCCGGTAAATCAATGCCCCAACCTTTTTCTGTACCGTGTCCGGTTCCTCTTTCAAAATTTCAGCCATAAGCCGCGCCTGGGTTTCATAAAACCCGGCTTGGGGGCAGGCTTCCGGATCGGAGCGAATCCGGTCACGGGCTTTTCCCAAGGCCCAGAGCAAAGAGAATTCTTTTAATAAAACTGAAGGAATAATACGGATATTTAAGCGGTAATTGGGATATAAAGTTCCGTCCAAATCAAAAGCGATCCCGTCAAAGCGCCGATTTATTATTATCAAAGATATTACTCCAATGAAAAGCAGTTTCAACAGAACGGGTTAACCGTAGTTTATGCCTTCAGGACATCCACAATTTCTTTAATTACCCTGCCGGCGTCCTCATAGGGAACCTGGCAGGTACCCACGGCCCGGTGGCCACCGCCGCCGTACTTGAGGAGGAGGCTGCCCACATCCACCGATGCGGTTTTGTTGACGATGCTGTAGCCTACGGAAATTACGCAGTTTTGCTTGTTTTTGCCGTCTATGATCCAGACGGAGATATTCTGTGCCGGGTACATGGCGTAGATCAGAAAGCGGTTCCCTGCGTAAATGGTTTCCACCCCCCGCAGGTCGCTGATGATCGCCGGGCCTTCCAAACGGGTATGGCTCTTTACCATGTCCGTAAAAAGCTCGTTCTGCTCAAAGTAAACGTCGAGCCTCTCTTTCACATCCGGCAGGGCAAGGATTTCGTCTATGGTTTTGTCGATACAGGAACGGGCAAGGAGTTTCATCAAATCGTAGTTGCTGATGGTGAAATTTCTGAACCGGCCCAGACCAGTCCGGGGGTCCATGATAAAGCCCAGAAGTATCCAGCCTGAGGGTTTCCTGATTTCATCCGCCGTCAGATTTGCCGAATCGATCCGGTCCACATATTCCAACATAGTTGTAAAACGGCCCAGTTTTTCCGCGCCGCCGTAATAATCATAAATGACCCGGGCGCAGCTCGGCGCGATGCGGCTGACGCCATCAATGTTTTCCAAGTCCATCCCAAGCCGTTCCTGTTCGCTGGAATGATGATCAAACCAGAGTTTACAGCCTTTGATATAGGGGACATTGGCAACCACGTCGTTTTCCGTGGCTTCCACAAGACCGTCCTGTATGTCTTTGGGATGGATGAATTTCCAGTCGTCCACGATGCCCAAATAGGTCAGCAGTGCTCCGCAGGCCAGTCCGTCGAAATCCGATCTGGTTAAAAGCCGCATAGTATTACCCCTTTCGTCAATATAATCGCCCTGCCGCAGCCGGGCGTCAACCGGCGATCATTCCGTCAATCTTGCCGGCTATTTCGGCGGTAAAGGCATGAATGTCCGGTGCTTCATCCTTAGTCACCCTAAAGCCTATCGCGCCGGGATGGCCTCCGCCGTTTGTAATCCCCAGAGTTTTCAAAACAGTTCTAAGGTCAAGGGTAGTAAATTTGGCGCTCCGGCGGAGCCGGAACTGGACAAAATCGGAAAGCGCCGGGTCATCGTAATACACGACAAGCCCCAGTTTTTCAGTTTCCTCAGCCAGGGTGTCCGCCGCCGCTTTGGAAACGTTGACGAGGAGTTCTCCCCCGTAGAGGGCGAACAGTTCCGCCGATTCCTCTTTTCCCAGAGCCACATAGGAGATGAATTGTGATTTTTGCTGTTGTTTGACGATGCGGTCGAAACAAATCTTCTCCCGCACGGAAAAACGTTGTAACGTGTCGAAAATGGCTTCCATGGACGCCATGTTGCTACTGTTCTTTCTGGTTTTTTCCACCAGAAGTTTGTCAAACGCCCGGCTGAAAACAGAATAATACCAGCGTTCTTTCGCGGATTTCAGGTACTTCCCCATGTGAGAATCCCCCACAATTCCCGTCAGAATAGCCAAGGCGATGTTCCGGGAGAAGAAGTCCGTACCGGGAAACCGGTCTTTTTGCCGCGAAAACTTGAAGCAGAGGTAACCGATGAGTTCGCAGGTACTGGAAGCCTCGGTAACCAGGCAATAACCGGGATCCCCCGTGTATGCGGCGTCCGCTTCCAGGTGATGATCAATTTCTATTTTCCTGACCGCAGGGTCCGTAAGGAGCCGGTCTATGGCAGCGTTCCGGGCTATCATATCCGGTTTCGGGGTGTCAAGGATCGCCACGGCCTCAATGTCGTCCGGAAGCGGATCCCGGCCATAAATAACGGAAATACCGTTATATTTGCAGATAGCCAGAAGATAATTGAATTGTTCCGTTACCGGGGCAGGCAGGGAAATAACCACATCTTTCTCCAGCTTACGCAAAAGCAGGGAAAAGGCCGCCAAAGAAGCGATACAATCCGTATCGGAGTCTTTATGCCCTATAAGCAGGAATGAATCCAGACGATCCGCTTCGTCAATGATATTTTTGACATAACGATTTTTTTCCGCGATAGTCCGAATTTCTTTCTTTTCCATATTAAAACCCTCACACCAAACTGCGGCCCCCTATGGACCGTTAACTACCATGAACCCAGCCGCGCCGATCTGCCAATCCAGTTGCTCCTCCCAGGATACGATCAGGACCGAACCCGCAAACCCTATCCGGGTATACACGAATCCTTCCGGCAGAACCGGCAGGGTAAACACTTCAGGAGCGGACGCGAGGCCAACGGCAATCCCCCGCCCGTTGGGGAAGACCAACGCCACCGCATCGGGAGGGCGGTAAAACCCCGCAAGCTCCAAAATCTCCCCTTCCCCGGAAACATCCCTTTTAAGGGCGAAATACCGCCGGGCGGGAAACTCCGGCGATACTACCGCCGCAACCAAGGTTTTCCCTTCCCCGGCTGTGCGCCCAGCTTCTTCAAGGGCCGCCCATATAGGCAGGGGCATATCTTTCTCAGTATAGGGCGTCATCGCGTTTCTGAAAACCCCGGCGGATGATGCCTCGCCGGGGACCGCAAGGTCCCAGGTACGGAAGTACCGGATTTCAGGGGAAGCCCCCCTGTGTACCCCCCGGTAATACCAGAGACCATCCCTCCCCAGGGAGAGAACATCCAGATCCCACCCGTCAACCGGGGACAGGGCGGCAAAGGCCGGAATCTCCGTTTCCCCCATGGTCAGAAGATCCGCTCCTAGCCCCCACACTCGTACCACCGGGGGGTCCGGCGCCTTCTCTCCGTCCCGGAGGAAAAAATCATCTCTATAAAGAAGCGCCGCCGGCGTGTCCCGGTACATGAACAGGGACGCCGCCGTATAGGGGTCCCAGGCTTCCGGCCCGGCGATACGGTACAGGCCAAGCCCGTCTTCCCGGATTTCCCAGACCAGAAAACCGTCCCGGTTCACCGCCATGACAAGCCGCCATTTCCCGTCAACCGCAAAACCCGCCGCGTACCGGGCCTGAGGCCAGGGAACAAAGGGTTCTTCCGACGCCTCCGCCGGGCCGGGTATCAGATCAGGGCCGTCCGCCGTAAATTCAAACCAGAGGGGCGCTTCCCCGCTTTTGACGATGGCAAGCAAGCTACGGGGTATAGAAGGCTCTCCTCCACCGGTTTCGGCCTCTGGAGGGGCAGGCCGGGTCCGGGGGGTACAGCCTCCGGCAAACGCCAAGCCCATCAACAGCAAGAACAGGCGGAAAAAGAAGGAAGCGGCATGGTCAACCATCATATTAAATATATCAAAAAAAACAGGATGAAAAAAGACGCCGGGGTATTGCCACCCTTTTATCTTTCACCCGCTGGCAACTCCGTGTAAAAAACAATAAAATGACGAAATGAAATCCTCGGTTCCTTTTACCATTATTTATGAAGACGATCATATTATCGCGGTAAACAAGGCCGCCGGAATTTCCGTGGGAAGCGACCGGTGGGACGAGGCGCGTGAACGGCTGGATAAACTTTTGGCAGCCCATTGTCCGGCGCAGGTTTTTACGGTACACCGCATAGACCGGGATACCTCGGGCGCGGTGGTGTTCGCCAAAGACGCGGAGACCCACAAGCGGCTTTCCGCCGCTTTTGAGAGCCGGCAGACCGCCAAACAGTACATCGCTGTGATTCATGGCCGCCTCTCCTTGGCCGAAACCCTCTGCGAGCTTCCCCTGGTTCCCAACGGCGACAAGCAGCACCGGACCATCATCGACCAATATCGCGGCAAAAAGGCCCTTACCCGGTTCCGCCTGCTGGGGAGTGCGGGGAATTACAGTGTGGTGGAAGCCCTGCCCAAGACCGGGAGGACCCACCAGATACGTGTACACCTGGCAAGCCTGGGCCACCCCATAGTCTGCGATCCCCTTTACGGAAGAGCGGCCCGCCGGGGACAGGCAGAAAAAGGAGTGTTCCTTTCGTCTTTCAAGAAGGGCTGGCGAGGGGATCCCCTGAAAGAACAGCCGCTCCTTTCACGGTTGGGGCTTCACGCCCTGAGTCTTGGCCTGCCGGATTATACAGGAGAGGATGCGTCCGGTCCGGGGCTTAACCTGTACGCGCCCTTGTCTAGAGACATGGCGGCGCTGATAAAGCAGATGGAGAAATGCGGGGGCAGCTTTAGCCCAGGGCTTTTTTGAAATTCTCCACAACCGCGCGTCTACCGTCGGGCGGATGAAAGCCGATGAGCGGTAAGACGATTTTTTGTATTTTTTTAAAAAAATCCTTGCTTTTTATTTCTATGGGTTATATTATGAACAAACGCTGATTGTGTTTTAATTGATACTATGAAAGAAGTGGCGGAGCAGCGGGGTAGCCTGTGCCGCCAACAGGGGGATCGGTAATGCCTGGCTGGTTAAAGAAAGCTTTTTTTTCTATATCCCGTTTAGACGTTGCCGGTAATATTTTTGGGGGGGGGGGGGGGGGGGGGGGGGGGGGGGGGGGGGGGGGGGGGGGGGGGGGGGGGGGGCGGGGGGGGGG
>JAITBO010000156.1 GCA_031283505.1 Treponema sp.
TGGACCGGATAGTGACGCAGGGGAGCCGGGGAGTAGCGGGCAATGAGTGGCATGAGCGGTTCTGGAGTATTTTTACGACGTGTACTCTGCAAAACATTTCGGTAATGAATTATCTGAAAGAATGTTTATCCACATATTTTGGCATGAGGCCATTCCCTAATCTCATAAATCCAGCCTAATAGCCGTGAACGGTTACAAATTTTTAAACCCCGGTAGTTTTTTAACAGTTGAGTGTTTTTGTTATATATACACAACGGTATAATTTCGGTATGATCAAAATTTATGATCTGTGTCTATGCCCGGACACACAACATTCAATTAATTTTTTACAGGAGGAATTAGCATGACGAATAAAACGGCGGAAAGAATGGGCCTTTTGCACACCGAATCTGCTTTTCAGATTCTGGCCCGGGCCAACGCTCTCGAAGCGCAGGGGAGGAGTATTATCCATCTGGAGATAGGTCAGCCCGATTTCAAAACTCCCCAAAATATTATCGAAGCCGCTTATAAGGCGATGAACGATGGAAAAACCGGCTACGGGCCCACCAGGGGTATCATCCCGCTTAGGGAAACCATCGCGGAACATTGCCGCAATTATAAAAATGTCGAAACCAACATCGATGAAATCGTGGTCGTTCCCGGCGGCAAGCCGGTCATGTTCTTTACCATGCTGATGTTGGCCCAGAAAGGGGATGAGGTAATTTTTCCCGATCCGGGTTTTCCCATTTATGAGTCGGTGATCAAATTTTCCGGGGCCAAGGCTGTTCCCATGCCCCTCCTCGAAGGCAAAGGCTTCCGGGTAGATCTGAACAGGCTCAGGCAGGATATAAACGAAAAAACAAAACTCATCATCGTCAACAATCCCGGCAATCCCACAGGGGGTATGTTTACCGGGGATGATATTTACGCCATTGCCGATATGGTGCGGGACAAGGGCATCTACATACTGTCGGACGAGATATACGACCGGATCATATTCGGCGAAAAGCCCCTCTCCATCGCCACACTGCCGGGCATGAAGGACTGGACCATTATTCTGGACGGTTTTTCCAAAACCTACGCCATGACCGGCTGGCGGCTTGGGTACGGCATCATGAACCGGGAATTGGCGGAACACATGACCATGCTGATGGTCAATTCCAACTCCTGCGCCGCCACCATGACCCAGTGGGCGGCCATTGAAGCCCTGAAAGGTTCCCAGGAGGAACCGGCGAAAATGGTGGCGGCCTTCAAAGAGAGGCGGGATTATCTCGTGGATGCCTTGAATCATATTGACGGTATACACTGTGTGCTTCCCCAGGGAGCTTTTTATGTCTTCCCCAATATCTCATCCTTCGGCCTTTCCTCCGCCGAATTCGCCAACCGGCTTCTCGAAGAGGCCGGAGTGGCCGCCGCCGCCGGTACCGCCTTCGGACGCTGCGGTGAAGGATTTGTCCGCTTCTCTTCCGCCAATTCCCTGGAAAACATTAAGATCGCGGTGGAACGGCTGGAAAAATTCTGCAAGGCTTTGAAATAGGGGATGAACATGAAAATTGTTATTCTTGACGGCTATACGGAAAATCCCGGCGACCTGAGTTGGGAAAGCTTGGAAAGACTGGGCGAACTCAAAGTGTACGACCGCACTTCCCTTACCGATCCCGGAGAGTCCATAAGCCGCATCGGAAACGCGGAAGCGGTGATCACCAATAAAACTCCCATTCCGGCGGAAGTCATCAACGCCTGCCCTTCGATAAAATACATAGGCGTTCTTGCCACAGGGTACAACATCGTAGATGTCGCCGCCGCCAAAGAGCGGGGTATACCGGTCTGCAATATCCCCGCCTACGGAACCGACGCGGTGGGCCAGTTCGCCATAGCCCTGCTTCTGGAGATATGCCACCACACCGGCCATCATGACAAGTCCGTAAAAGAAGGCCGGTGGGAAAAAAACGCCGACTGGTGTTTCTGGGATTACCCCCTTATTGAATTGGCCGGCAAGACTCTGGGGATCATCGGCTTTGGCCGGATTGGACAGACCACGGGAAGAATAGCGAAAGCCCTGAACATGAAAGTTGTCGCCTATGACGCGTATCCCAATGAGGCGGGCAAAACTGTTGCGGATTACGTCAGCCTTGACGAACTTTTCGCCCAATCCGACGTCATTGCCCTGCACTGTCCCCTCTTTCCGGAAACCCAGGGCATCCTCAACAAAACCAATATCGCAAAGATGAAAGATGGCGTAATCATCCTGAACAATTCCCGGGGCCCCCTGGTAGTCGAACAGGACCTGGCGGACGCCCTGAATTCCGGCAAAGTCTACGCCGCAGGCCTTGACGTTGTGTCATCGGAGCCCATAAAAGGGGACAACCCGCTGTTAAAGGCAAAAAACTGCATCATCACCCCCCATATATCCTGGGCCCCAAAAGAAAGCCGCAAGCGCCTTATGGACATAGCGGTGGAAAACCTGGCCGCCTTTATAAAAGGCCGTCCGGTAAATGTCGTCAACATATAGAACATCGTCATACGGGCGCATCGGTCCCTTCAGGACCGACCGGGCTATCCGCTATAAACGGTGCCTGGCACCTCTCTACCCTGCGTGCCACATACTTGCCTTTTGCGGCTCTGCCGCTGACATATATTGCCAATCATAAAACGCAGTGTCCATATTCGGGTCAATATCCTTAAAATCATCAACCAATGCGTCAAACTGCATTACATCTTCCCCAATTTGATTAAGTAAATACCCGTTTAATTCGCTGGCACGGGTACGATTGGTCGTGTTGCTTATATTGCCAACCCCCATAGCATTGTCCGTTTTGGTTAATAATCTGCTTTTTAGTTCTGTCATAAGGCTGTTGTAATTTGTTAGCATTCCATTTGCATTAGTCTCTGCTGTTAACCCTGTTCCGCTAAGTGAATTTATAAATTGTGTGCGGACAGTATTGGCATTATTATCACGGGCAGTTTGTCCCAAATATGCACCCAACTTGTATGCGTTAAATTCTGTATCAAATGCGCTGCGTGCAGAGCCCGAATTACCAAAAAATGTATCCAAAATCCCGTCAATATTCGTATCCAAAGTGGTTTTATAATCAACAGCGTCGTTAATGGTTTTCATTGTTATTCGGTATGCGTCCTCTGCCGCCGCCAATGACCGAAATTTCGGGTTCTGTGCGTCATATTCGCCCGCAACCGCATTATACCCTGCCGATAGGTTCTTGCTTTGATTGAAATACGCATAGGCTAAGTTGCCGATAGTTGCACTTGCCCCCACAGGGTCAACATTTCCTGTTAAGATATTTGTTTTATCATAGCCACATTCAACATTCATATCGGTGTAATTAAACGCCGGAATGGTTTGTTCAATTTTCTGCCAATCTGCGTAAACGGTTACTGGACCCGTTATATTTGTGTAATTTCCAACCCAACCCTTAAATTCATAACCGCTTGCATCTTCGTCAACCATAAATGTTACCGTATAATACTGTTCGGTCGGGGTCTGCGTTTTTTCTTTCCATTCTGCCGTTATGTTGCGATTGCTGGTCACATTCATATAATTACCGCGTTCCAGCCGTCAAAGTCGTATCCGTCCTTTGTCGGGCTTGTCGGCGGGACGGCATTTCCGCCCTCCAAAATTTGCTGAACACTTACTTCATTTCTGTCAACCGTAAATGTTACCGTATAATACCGCTCGGTCGGGTTTTGCGTTTTTTCTTTCCATTTCGCCGCTATGGTTCGGTCGCCAGTTATATTGGTATAGTCGCCGTTCCAACCGTCAAAGTCGTAGCCGTCCTTTGTCGGACTCGTTGGCGGTGTGGCATTCCTGCCGGCGGTGACTGTTTGGGTGTTCACCGTAACGCCGTCAACAGCAAACGTTACCGTATATGTTCTGTTACCTTGCCCTTGTCCGTTCGGGTCTGTGTTAACCGGAGTGTCACAGCCGCCTGGAAGCAGGGCGAGCATGACCAGGATGATAAGCGCCGGCAGTACACGACGACTTTTCATTGCCGGCAGAACCGTAGAAGACTGTTACACGGAACCGGCGGATTACCGGTCCACGCTCAGGTTGACCCTTCTTTGCGGTTTTCGTCCGCCTGCTTTGCGGAGGGATCCAGTTTTTCCAGGGTGACCTGGGCTTTATGGGCGAGGTTTCCGTTTTTGGGGTCCGTCAGGGCCCGGACTTCCTCCAGGAGCCCCCGGAATTCGTTGTTCGCCGTCATGTCCAGGGCGCAGGACTTTTCGATTACCCCGCCGGAAGCAAGAAAACGCCGGGTGACGGCCTCCAGGGACGGCGCTTTGGCGGAACTTATCACCCGGAGGAACCCGTTGTAGAGGGCGGTTTGATTCCTCCCTTTTGCGTCGTCCAGTTCGGCGACCAGCTTTTCCGCATAGGCCTCGGCATAGTCCCGCATGAGCATTTCGGAGGCAAGAATACGCACACGGTCCGAATTTTTCCGTTCCCCGAAAAAGGATACCAGAACGGCCTTGGCTTCGGGGGTTCCTATGGCCCCCAGCGCCTTAATCGCTTCGTCCTTTACCTGGGGAACATCGTCACGTTCGGCGCGATAGGCAAGATAGGGAACGGCCTCTTGCAGTTTTCGCGTTCCCGCAGCCTGGGCCGCGCCTATACGGGTCCGATAAAAAGAATCCCGGAAAGCCTCAAGGATAACGGCTGTCACCTCGGGACCATCAAAGGGGCCCAGGGCGCTCACTGCGGCAGCCCGGACATTGGGGTCCTGGGAAGCCGCCCCCGCCAGGACAGCGTCGCGTCCGGCGGCGCTCCCGATTTTGGCAAGGGCCTCCAGAGCCGCCATACGGAGGGGGACCCGCTCATCGTTGTTTCCGGCGATTTCCGACAACAACTCTATCCCTTCGGGAGAACCGGTTTCTCCCAGGGCGGCGATAATATCCCGGCGGTTTTCATCCCCCGGATTACGGTTGGTATAATAATCAATAAGATACCTGGTGATTTCTTCGGATTCACCGGGGACGCCGCCGCCTATGCGCCCCAGGCTCTTGAAGGCGGCGCTCATGAACCGCCGTTCTTCCGCGTCCAACAGGGCCTTGAGAGGAGCTATGGCGGCTTCCACCTTCAATTTCCCCAGGTAATCCACCGCGCTCAGGACGGCATCGGCGGCTTCTATGTCCCAGTCTTCCAAGGCCCGGAGCGTCCGGTCTTCAAGGCCCTCCTTAGCCCGCTCGCCGAAAAAGGAAAAAACCCCCGAAAGAATGTTCCGGTTCATGGTGTTTTGGACCAGCGCAGCCAAGGCATCGTCCAGGTCTCCGGAATTTTCATTTTTCAGGGTCTGAACAAGGGCGGCGATTTCATTTTCGGTCCCGAACCTGATGGTATCAAGCCGCTGTTCCACCACTGTTTTTTGGGAAGCCGGCGTGTAGGGCCCCGGAGGATCGCCCGGCGGCGCGAAGGCAGGAGGATCGGGTTTACGGGAGGAAACCTGCGCCGGGGCTTTTGTTTCAATACCGGTCACCGGAGAGGGGGCAGAGACTTCACCACTCTTTCCAGACTGACTGTCGCCGTCCGGTTCTTCAGCCTCCGCCGTTCCGGCGCTGAGCCGGTCCATGACATCCCGGGGAAGGGCCGGAAGTTCCCTGGGTGTGTCCGGGGAAAGGTCCTGGCCGGACAAAAGACCGGCGCAGAGTAAAAGGAGCAGGAGGATCGCCATCTTTTTTATGATGCGCCTCCCGAACCGGTATACTCATCAAGGAATGACTTCTTAAAGGACATAAACCGGCCTTCGTTTATGGCTTCCCTCGCGTCTTTTACCAGACGATTAAGAAAGTACAGGTTATGGTAACTTGCCAGCATGGAACACAAAATCTCCCTGGTCTTAAACAAATGACGAAGGTAGGCCCGGCTGTATTCCCGGCAAACCTTACATCCGCATATTTCATCTATAGGCCGAAAATCCAGCCGGTTTTCGGCTTTTTTTAGGCTTAAAGGTCCCCGCCGGGTAAAAACATGACCGTTCCGGCCTGTCCTGGTGGGAAGCACGCAATCAAACATATCTATCCCCTGTTCTATGGCGGCAAGGATGTACTCAGGGGTGCCTATCCCCATGACATACCGGGGTTTTTCCCAGGGAAGCAGGGCGGCCGTATATGCCAGGTATTCCATGAAAACAGGCTCCTCCTCCCCTACCGAAAGCCCGCCGATGGCAATGCCCGGAGTATCGGACTGAATCACCCTCCCGGCGCTTTCTTCCCTCAGGTCTTTAAAAAAATTCCCCTGGACTATGCCAAAGAGTTTCCCTTCATACCCCCTGTCCCGTTCTCCTTCCCAGGCCGCTTTTGCCCGGTCAAGCCATAAACCGGTGATCCTCAGAGCGTCAAGGGCCTCTTTATAAGATATACCCCAGGGAGTGCATACATCAAGCTGCATTTGAATATCGCTTTTCAAAACTGCCTGAATCGAGACCACGGATTCGGGCGTAAGATTGTGATACGACCCGTCAATATGGGAACGGAAACTTACCCCTTCGTCCCGGATCTTCCGGAAAGGGGCCAGGGAAAAAACCTGGAAGCCGCCGGAATCGGTGAGGATGTTTCGATCCCAGCGCATAAAATTGTGGAGCCCCCCGGCGGCGGCCATAACTTCCATGCCCGGACGCAAGTAGAGGTGGTAGGTGTTGGAGAGTATGATTTCAAAGCCTATCTCCCCAAGATCCCCCACCGTTAAGGCTTTCACCGTCCCGTTGGTTCCCACCGGCATGAATACCGGAGTAGCCACTTGCCCGTGGGGAAGGCTGAGAATGCCGGTTCTGGCATGGGAATGGGGATCGCTGCCGCTTATCGTAAAAAAGTTTTCCGTCATCATAAACCCCGCGTCAGGTTTTCGCGCTTTGCAGGAGAAGCAGCCCCAGGGCGCTGAAGAACAGTATCGGAAACCATGCTCCGACAATAGGGGGAATATACCCAAGCCTTGCCATCATCATGCTGATCATCTCCATCACATAAAACACCACCGTGGACACCAGACTTGCCAGAAGGCTCATGAGGAGGATATTCTTTTTGAACCTTCCTCCCATGGAAATTGAAAGGATCATCACCACAAAGGAAACGGCGGAAAAGGAATAGCGATGGTAGTAATCCGCCAGGGCGCCGATAAAGGGCAGTCCCGCGTTTTTCAAATCCCGAACCAGGCCGGCCGCGTCTTTTGCCGGAAGATCCTCTGCGTCCACGGCCCTTCTCCTGAAAATTTCGGGATCTTCCCGGTAGGTGTCGGTGGCTTCCAGGGATTTAACTCGTAAAAATTCGCCTTCCCATGTATAAATGAGAGCGTTTGAAAAGGACCAGTATTCCCCGTTCCAGCGGGCCTGGGACGCCCGGATGAGGGAAAGGAAGCCCCCCTCATCATTTTGTTCGATAATGCTTACGCCGTTTAAGCTGGTTGAAGAATCGTCAAAATAATCAATCGAATAGATGAGTTTTCCGTTTCTGGCTTTGATGACAATATCGGAATTATTTTCGGTATACTGCTGGTGCAGGAGTTGGCGGTTTAAGTCGTTTTTTTTCTTGAAGGTAGGAACGACAACCTGGTCCTGAAAAAAAAACGAGAACAGCGATACTACCACTCCTATAACAAGCAGGGAGATACTGAACCGCCAAAAGGGTATCCCGGAAGAAAAAATCGAGGTCAGTTCATTGCGGGCATAGAGATCCCCCAGGGTATACGCCGCCGCGAAGAGGAGTGAAATCGGCATCGCGTAAGAGATGCTTTTGGGGAGGTAATAAAAAGACACCAAAAGCATCTGTGAGAGAGGCACTTCATAATTCAGGTAACGCCACAGGTTGGAGAAAAGATCTATAAGGGAAAGAAGCATGACGAACATGACAACGGCAACTAAAAAAACGGGGGAAAACTGCCTAACCAGATACCGGTCCAGAATCATATCAACGCCGTATCCTGAATATGCACATGACGAGTCCTATCGAAACGGCCAGGATATTGGGAAGCCACATACACCAGAAGGGAGGGTACCCAAGCCGTATTCCCATGGTCTGCCCCCCAAGAAGCATGGCCCAGTACAGGACCGCAATGATGAGGCCGAAGATGAACCCGACGGTCTGTCCGCTTTTTTTTGCCAGAAGCCCCAGAGGAACCGCAAGGAACACAAAGGAAAGGGCGCCGAAAGGAATCGAAAATTTCTTGTAGAATTCAAGGCGGTATATCGAAAGGCTCCGGTCCTTTTTCAAATCACGCGCGATTTCGCCTTCCCGTATAAAAGACGCCGCCTGATTTGTCCGCCGGTTCCAATTTTCCCGGCCAGGTCCCCGGCGCAGTATAGCTTCCAGGTTTAACCCCTGGGACATTACCCTTCTATGCCGCTCGTCTATTTTTCCGGCAAGATCTTTTTCCTTTACCCTGATCTCCTTGAGAACGTCGATGGAACTCATCTGGCTTGGAGTGATGGAAGAAACATTTTGTATCATGTCTTCCTGGGGAACCCAATAACGCAGAAACACTGCGGAAGCGTAATCGTAATCCCGCCGGGAAATTTCTTTGGAGGACTGGATAAAGGCGTTCCCCAAATCCAGGCTCAAACCCTCCTTGCCGGCGTCCCGCAATTCGGCGCTGCGGGCCATAATAAGCCGCCGTTCGCCGTCACTGGTTTTGTCCAGAATGAGAACATCGTCAATACTGTTCCCCGCCACGTTTCCTGTCACCACGACAGTATCCTTAAAACGCTTTACCGAATTGGATTCCAGTTCCAGGGCCGGGGTAGACACCAGAATCTGCCTCCAAAGCCGGGCAAACTGTATGGTTCCCATAGGCAGGAGTACATCGTTGGCATAAAAAGAAAGCAGAGAGATAAGGATGCCCACCACGATGGTGGGGATAAAAACATTGCGATAAGGAAGCCCCGAAGAAAGCATGACAAGAATTTCATTGTCCGAGGTAAGACGGCCTATGGTCATGAGGATCCCCACCAGAGACGCAAAAGGCGCCGACATGGCGATAATAGACGGTATGGCAAAAAACACCAATAAGGCGACCTGATAAAAAGGGACTTTTTTGGTCAGGATTTCCTGGGCCAGAAGCAACAGTTGATTGACAAAAAAGATGAAAAAGAAAAAAAGAAACGCTACCAGAAAGGAAAACAAGGCTTCGGATACGAGATATTTGAACAGAGTAAATGAAACGACGCGGCTGTTTTTAAAAGGGCTTTGCCGGAAAATAGCCGTCATTATACTCCCGTGGATCCAAAACCCCCGGCGCCCCGGTCCGTCTCCGACAACTCTTTTGCTTCCACAAAGGGCGCCCTGTACACCGGGGCGACAACCAATTGGGCAATGCGGTCCCCGTCCTTCACGGTAAACTCCTCATTTCCCAAGTTGATTATAATAACCGAGACTTCTCCCCGGTAATCCGAGTCTATGGTGCCGGGGGAATTCAATACCGTAATCCCGTGCCTGAAAGCCAGCCCGGACCGGGGCCGCACCTGGCCTTCGTATCCCGCCGGAATTTCCAGGATCAGGCCCGTAGGAATCCGCGCCCGGCCCAGCGGAGGCACGCTTACCGGAGAGGGAAGCCGGGCTCTAAGGTCCGCCCCGGCAGCTTCCCCGGTGGCGTATTCCGGAAGACAGGCAACCGGGTCCTGCCTGAATACCCTGACCGGCTTAATTCCCTGGTTTTCCATGACCTTCTTTTCCGGTCTCTTTATCGGCGAGGCCTGTCGTTCCGGGGACGGCGATCCTCCCCGGAACTTTCCCCCGCCGGATCAAGGGCGTCAATGTAGGAAAGGTTAAGCCGGCCCATCTTGTCGATTTCCAGAAGTTTGACCGGTATCTCCTGTCCTTCCTTGAGTATATCCGTAACCACGGCGATACGCTGGCGGGAAAGCTTAGAAATATGCACCAACCCTTCCTTGCCGGGGAGTATTTCAACAAAGGCGCCGAAGTCCATGATGCGCCGCACAACACCGTTGTAGATTCTCCCAACCTCCGGGTCCGACACGATACCCAAAACAGCGGCCTTGGCGTCATCGGCGTCTTTAGTGTTTTTCCCGTAAATGGTGACGGTCCCGTCGTTGTCGGTATTAATGGTGACGCTGTACTGCTCGCAGAGGGCCTTGACGTTCTTTCCCCCCGGACCTATGAGGGCGCCTATCTTGTCCACGTCTATCCGCAGGGTTACTATCTTGGGGGCATATTCGCTGATGTGATCCGTGGGCTTCTGTATGGTTTTGTTCATGATGGAAAGAATATGGAGCCTGCCGCGTCTGGCCTGATCCAGGGCTTTCCGCATCACTTCGGGGCTTACCCCGGCGATCTTGATGTCCATCTGGAAGCCGGTGATGCCCTCGGCGGTTCCGGCCACCTTAAAGTCCATGTCCCCCAAGTGATCTTCCTCACCTAAAATGTCCGAAAGCACCGCGTAACGATCCCCGGGGCCTCCCTTCCCTTCGGTGATAAGCCCCATGGCTATCCCGGCCACAGGTTTCTTCATGGGAACCCCGGCGTGGAGCAGGGACAAGGTGCCTCCGCATACCGAAGCCATGGAAGAGGAACCGTTGGATTCCATGATTTCCGAAACAACCCGTATAGTATAGGGGAATTCGTCTTTAGAGGGGATCATGGCTTCCAGGGACCGGCGGGCCAGGTTTCCGTGGCCTATTTCCCGGCGGCCTGTACCCAGGCGACCCACCTCTCCCACCGAATAGGGGGGGAAGTTATAGTGGAGCAGAAAGTTCTCCCGCTTGTCGCCTTCAATATCGTCGAAAATTTGTTCGTCAAAGACGGTCCCCAGGGTAGCAACCACCAGGGCCTGGGTTTCACCCCGGGTAAAGAGGGCGGAACCGTGAGCCCGGTTGAGAATGCCGATTTCGCAGGTGATGTCCCGTATATCCTCGGTCCCCCGGCCATCTACCCGCAATCCCTTGTTCAGAATGGAGGAACGCAGTATCTCGTACTCCATGTCTTCAAAGAGAGCTTCGAAAAGTTTCTTCTGAACTTCATCGGCAAGCTGTCCCTCGTATTGGGATGAGACATCGGCCTTGACCTGGGCTATGGCTTCGT
>JAITBO010000193.1 GCA_031283505.1 Treponema sp.
CGGAACCATCACCATAGAAATGAACTTTCTCCCCGATGTATATATCACCTGCGACGTGTGCCATGGCAAGCGCTTCAACAAGGAAACCCTGGAAATACGGTACAAGGGGAAGAACATCGCCGATGTGCTGGACATGACCATAGAGGAAGCGGCGGAATTCTTCGCGCCTATCCCCCAGGTAGCCCGGAAGATGGATACCCTCCTTTCGGTGGGACTGGGGTATGTCAAGCTTGGTCAGTCCGCCCTGACCCTTTCGGGAGGGGAAGCCCAGCGGGTCAAGCTGTCACTGGAACTGTCCAAACGTTCCACGGGAAAGACCCTGTATATACTGGACGAGCCAACCACCGGCCTCCATTTTGCGGACGTAAAGCAGCTTATGGAAGTGATCCGGCGCCTTGTGGATCAGAGGAACACAGTGGTCATGATCGAACACAACCTGGACGTACTCCTTCAGGCGGATCATCTTATAGACCTGGGGCCCGAAGGCGGGGACAGAGGGGGGTATGTGATTACCACGGGTTCCCCGGAAGAAGTCGCCGCCTTTCCGGGATCGTATACCGGCGTTTATGTCAAAGAGGCGCTGGAAAAGAGCCGGAACAGCCGGAGGGGTAATTCCCGGCGTACATGAAAACAGATGCTCCTTTCCGTTGCGAACCGTCCGGAGGACCCTGCGGAACTTTCTTTGGCAAGCGCCGTTTTTGTCTGTACGGCCTGCGGTTCATCTTTTTCGTTTTTTGTTTTTCCCTGACAGTTTTTGTGTTTGGCCAGGAAGGGGCCGGCGGCGATGCCGCTGTTCCTGCCGCAGAGGCCCTGACGGAAAATGGCGAGGGGACGGCGGCGGACGGGGCCGGTACGGAGGAAACTGCCGTAGAAGAAGTGTCGCCTGAAGCCAGGATACTGGAACTGGACATCAAGACCTCGACATTGAACGAGCTTGCCAGTTGGTGCCGGACGCTTGGCTTGAGCGAAGGCGGGGGCAGGGAAGATTTGGCGAACCGGCTGCGGGATTACTACCAGATCAAAAATTCGCAGGCAGGAACACAGGGCGGAGAGACGCCTCCGTCAAATAGAAAGACTATCATTATTGAGTCCGCGAGGAGTACCGAATACTTTACCCTGGAAGCGGTTGACGAGGAATACGCCCGGCTGCGCGGGGATGTGCTGGTTACCCTCAAAGACGGCGAAGCGGTACACCGTATCCAGGCGTGGGAGATTCTCTATAACCGGACGCGGAACATCATGTCCGCTTCCGGCGGGGTGGAATATATAAAAGAAGAAGGTGACACTAGAGAAACTTACCGGGGAGAATCCATTACAGTTAATCTGGACGACTGGTCCAGTATTTTTATGGACAGTGTTTCAGAGCGTTCTTTAAAAAACGGAGATACGGTCTACCGGTTTTCGGGAACCCTGATTACCCGGAATAACGAGGAAGTGACGATTCTTACCAATTCCGAAATTACCACCGGAGGCGCCGGGGAATCCTATTGGTCTATAGGCGCTTCCAAGCTGTGGCTTCTTCCGGGGTCGGACTGGGCTATTCTTAACGCGGTCCTGAAAGTAGGGAATATACCGGTGCTGTATATTCCCTTTTTCTTTTATCCTGCCAATGAGATAATCTTTCATCCTGTATTGGGAACCCGGTCACGGGAAGGAAATTTTATTCAGACTACCACATATATTTTGGGCCGGCCTCAGTCGTCTTCGACTTCCGAAAGTTCCATCACTAAAATCCTGGGGAACAGCGTGGATAACGAAAAAATCCGGGAGGGATTATTCCTGCGGAGTACCGGTAAAAAATCTACGGATCCCAATGACACCCGGCTTTCCATGTTGGCGGACTGGTATGCGAATATGGGGGGCTATCTGGGAACAGAAGCGGCGTTTCCCCGGAAAGGCATCCTGGGGGCACAGACTATATCCGCAGGGCTGGGATTTACCCGGAACATCTATCTTATCACTCCAAGTAATGTTTATTCTCCTTTTTCTTCGTATGTCAGTTCCAGTGAATGGAATAAATCCCGGATGTTTTCCCTTGACGTGCCTTTCCGCTACCGGATGGAAGCCAAAGGCTCTCTTTCGGGGGCCTACGGTTCTTTAAACTGGAATTTTCCTTTTTATTCGGACCGCTATGTCAACCGTGATTTTTTGAACCGGTCCGAGGAAATGGATTGGTTTAAAATGTTGAAAGAAGGGACGCAAAGTTCGGAGGATTATCTTTCCAGTTATTTGGGCTCTTACAGTTGGCAGTTGGGTAGCTCCATATCGCCTAAAGTAGCGGTCCTGAATCCTTATATTTCAAGTCTGTCAATTTCTAACATATCCAGTTCAGTTTCGTTCGGGAACAGGACCGCCGGCAGTTCTGGCGCTACGGCCAGGCCTAATCCTCACACTTCTCCGGATGATTCCTTCTTTTTTCCCGATAAATTAACCATTCTCTCTGTCAGCGCTTCTGTCCAGGGGAATCCTTTGCAGATACCGCGTACACCCCAAGCTAAGTCCCGGCCTAGCCAAACAAGCCCGGGTCAGGCCGAAGCGCTGGAAGATCCTTTCAAAAACATAGGCGTACCCCATTCCCCCTGGGCTGTCCCGGAAGAAGGTGAAGCGGCGGGAACAAGCGTGGACCCCTATCATCTTACGCCTCCATTTTTAAGCCAGAAATTCGATCTTCCTAAATTCGGAAGCGCCCGTTTTACTATAGATTACCGGTTCAGTCCTGCCGGGGCATCGGAACTTCAGTTCCGGTCTAATTCAACAAATTGGCCCGCAAGAGAAGATGTGGACTGGGGTGAAGTTTCTTCTATCCTTACTTCCCTCAGGACCGACGGCAGTATAAGTTTTTCATTGACGGATGTCAATACCAGCGCCTATACCACATCATTCAGGCTGAATGGGAACGCCGCATGGCAAGGTTATTCCTTTATGAATGAAGAATCGGAAGATTACGATACCCAGGCGGAACGGGATAATGCGGAGCGCAGGGTAAACGCCGCTACCCTGTTTACCACCTCCGCCGAAAACGTAACGACGATAAAACCGTTCTTCCGTAATTCCGTATGGAGCAATACCAGCTTTCAGTATACCCTGCGGGGGCTTATGGCAAAATCGGTATTTAATAATTCCGTAAATGATCCCGACTGGGATGTTGAATGGGGCGAATGGCACAGGGATAAGCTGGAAACCCATCATCTCCAGGCAAATATTAACGCATCCATAATGAATAAGGAGCAAACACTGTCGTTGACATCAGAGCTGCCGCCAAAGCAGAATACCTTTACCGGTAACGCCACATTCAGAGTGTGGATTTCCGAAACTACCGCCAGTCAAAAAGTAATCAACCCATTTGAGAGTGACAGGAAATTTGACCCCTTTACGTTTGCAGAAACGCTTAGATTTGCTTCCAACTATCATGCTACGCACCGGTTTGTCTTTGATCCTGACCTCGAAGAATTTACCAGCATGACTTCTTCCCTGACATTAAACAAATTTACCGCAAGTTTCAGCGCCATCCGATCCAAGCCTTATGAACTTATTCCCGGCCAGGGATGGCAGTCTGTCACGGGAACAGAACAACTAAATCCCCGGGAGCTCAGGTTTGCTTATTCGGATACTTTTACGAAGAGCGGATTATGGAAAAACAGATTTTCCTTTTCGATTGTTCCTAGTACCAACCTGACATTTGATCTACAGCGGTACAGTTATTCAAAATTAGATTTTTCTCTTGGCTTTAGGATAAGCATTTCAAAATTCCTTGATCTTGAATTGAGTACATCATCCGAAAACCAGGTCATAATGCGATACCTGCAAGACCTTCCCTTTGTTAACCTTCCTCAGGAGATACCGGGAGAGAAGAATTTTTTTGTCGATCTCATTAATTCTTTCCGGTTTGACGACGAGCAGCTTCGGAGGAATTCCGGATTCAAGATGAAGTCCTTCAACCTTTCTCTTACTCACCATCTGGGGGACTGGACCGCTAAATTGGGCTGGACCATCTCTTCCTATCTCCCTACGGGATCGAGAACTTATAAATTCAACAACGCGATTTCTTTCATAGTCCAATGGATACCCATCTCCGAGGTAAAGACAGATATCTATTACAACAAAGATGTCCTTGAGATCAGATGAACCGCATAAGGCGGCAGATGTTTGGGATCTGCCGGTTTTTTAGTCTGCGGGCTTCATGGTGGGGAAAAGTATTACGTCCCTGATGGAATAAGCGTTGGTCATGAACATCACGATCCGGTCAATGCCTATCCCCATGCCGCCGGTGGGAGGCATCCCTATCTCCAGGCTGGAAATAAAATCCTCGTCCGGCTGATAGGCTTCGTCGTCTCCCAGTTCCCGTTCCTTCGCCTGCTGCCTGAACCGTTCTTCCTGCACAATAGGATCGTTCAGTTCCGAATAGGCGTTGGCGATCTCCCGGCCATACACAAAGGCTTCAAAGCGTTCGGTCATTGAGGGATCGCCGGGCTTCTCCTTGGTCAGGGGAGAAATATCCGTGGGGTAGTCTATGATGAAAACCGGCTGTATGAGTTTTTCTTCGGCGAATTTTTCAAACGCCGCGTTTAGAATATCCCCTTTGGTACAGTCCGCCGTTTTTTTCTTGAGAAGGTCCGTAAGACCCCAGGCAGCCGCCAGCTCCCGGGCTTCCCCGTCGGTCTTTACCGCGGAAAAATCCGGTCCGCCGTATTCCTTTACCGCGTCCGTCATGGTAAGGCGACGCCAGGGCGCGGCGAATTCAATGTCCGTATCCTGATAGCGGACTTTGGTGGAACCGGTGACTTTAAGGGCGATATGGGATATCAGGTTTTCGCAGAGTTCCATCATGTCGTTGTAGTCCGCATACGCTTGGTATAGTTCTATCATGGTGAATTCAGGATTGTGCCTGATGTCTATCCCCTCGTTGCGGAAATTCTTTCCCAGATCGTAAACCCGTTCCATGCCGCCTACGATACAACGCTTGAGATACAGTTCTGTGGCTATACGGAGGTAGAGCTGCATATTCAGGGTGTTGGACCTGGTGATGAAGGGCCGGGCCGCCGCCCCGGACGCAAT
Source organism: Treponema sp. (assembly GCA_031283505.1). Next base: position 5,056 of record JAITBO010000193.1, read on the forward strand.
GGTAGAAAGTATGGGAGTTTCCACCTCAATGTAGTCCCTCTCGTCAAGGTATTCCCTGACGGCGGTGATAATTTTGGTGCGCTTCCTGAAAATCTCAAAAGACTCGGGATTCATAATGAGGTCAAGGTAACGCCGCCGGTAACGGACTTCTATGTCCTTGAGGCCGTGGTACTTTTCGGGCAGAGGCTCCAGGGCTTTGACGAGCAGGGTGACTGAGGAAGCGTATACGGAAATTTCTCCCCGCCTGGTCTTTGCCACCGTGCCGGTGACACCGATGATGTCCCCTATGTCATAGGTTTTTATTTCCCGGTACGCCTCGTCCCCCAGGTTGGTGGCGTTGATGTAAATCTGAATGCGCCCGTCCCGGTCCTGAAGATCTATGAACGCGGCTTTCCCTATGTCCCGAAAGGCCATAATGCGGCCCGCCACGGATACTTTCGTATTCTCAAAATCCTCAAAATGTTCCTTGATTTCCCCGGAATGATGAGCCTGGTTGAATTTTACGACAGCAAAAGGATTCTTCCCCGCTTCCTTCAAAGCCTTGAGCTTTTCCCGGCGTATCCGCGCCTGTTCGGAATAATCAATATCTTCGGACAGTTCCCCGGAACGAATGTCCCCAGCCGCATTTATGTCACTCATAATGGATGACTATATAATTTTTAATTATCATTGTCTACGGGTTGGCCGGGCTCCTCCTGCGGAAGAAGGTTCCTGGGCAGATATTTCCGCAGCTTGGAAAGCACCTCCTCCATATCCAGGGGTTTGCCTATATGTCCGTTCATTCCCGCATCCCGGCTCTTTTGGATATCCTCCTTGAATACGTTGGCGGTCATCGCAATTATCGGAACCCTCCGGGGGTACTTCAATAACTGCCAGGGCTCTTCTTTCAAAAGATCCGGTGCGGGAGACCTCATAGACGCCTCAAAATTTCTGATTTGACGGGTGGCTTCGTATCCGTCCATTTCGGGCATTTGCACGTCCATAAAAATTATATCATAGGCTTCCGGATCGGCTTTGAACATTTCCACCGCCTGTACGCCGTTTTCCGCGCAGTCTATTTTCAAGCCTGTAGGCTCAAGCAGGGTGAGTACAATTTCCCGGTTGATTTCAACATCTTCGGCCAGAAGAACGCGGCGGCCCGTAAAATCGTCCCGATGCTTCGTCTCGGCTTCTTCCGAACCGGGCTGCGTTATACCTATACATTCGTTTATGCAGTCGGCGATAACCGAAGGGAAGAGGGGTTTGGAAAGAAATTTGTCCACCCCTGCTTTTCTGGCATCTTTCTCGATGCTGTGCCATTCTGCGGCAGAGATCATGATGACTACGGCGTTTCCCAAATTTTGCTGCTTAATCATCCGGGAGAGTTCTATCCCGTTTATGCCGGGCATTCTCCAGTCTATAAAATAAATATCGTAAGGTCCGGTTTCCCCGATTATACGCAGGGCATCTTCTCCGCTTAAAGTGGTGATACAGGAAAAATTGAACTGTTCCGAAATGAGCTTAAAATAATCGCAAATATCAGGATCATCATCCACAATCATGGTACGCAGATTCTCCCAGTTGACGCCGGCATTTAAGAAACCGTCCCGTTCGTCCCTGCCGCGTTTGAGTTTTACGGTAAAGATGAAGGAAGATCCCTTTCCCGGTTCGGATTCCACCCGTATATGGCCTCCCATCATTTCAACGATGCGCCTGGAAATGGCGAGGCCGAGGCCCGTGCCGCCGAATTTACGGGCAGTACCGCTATCGGCCTGCTCAAAGGAGTTAAAAAGCCGTCTCTGCTGTTCTTCGGTAATGCCTATGCCGGTATCGGTCACCTTAACTTGTATGGTATAGAGGCCGTCCTTTTCTTCCTCCAGATCGGCGTCCAGCCGTATGGCCCCACGGTTCGGGGTGAATTTTACGGCATTGGAGAGGAGGTTCGCTATAACCTGGGCAAGACGCTGATCATCGCCGTTGAGAAACCGGGGGATTTTCTGGTCTATATGTACATGAAAATTTTGTTGTTTCTCGTCAACCTTGAGGCTGACCACGTTTACAACTTTTTGAAGCATTTTTTCAAAATTGAAATTTTCCGGTGAAAGATCAAACTTGTTTGCTTCTATTTTGGACATATCAAGAATGTCATTGATAACGCCTAGAAGATGAGTGGAAGCATCTTCAATCTTTTTTAGACAATAATTTTTTTGTTCTATCTCATTGGATGATTTTGCTATCATCGTCATTCCGGTAATGGCGTTCATGGGGGTACGCATTTCATGGCTCATGTTCGCCAGAAATTCGCTTTTTGCCCTGGTACTGGAAAGGGCTTCTTCCCTGGTTCGTATGAGAGCGGCGGTCATTTCGTTCCGTACTACGGCGTTTACCATGAGGAGACTGCCGGAACGCAAAATATTTTCTTCCGTTGAGGAAAATTCCCGTTCTCTCCGGCAGTCGTCAAAACTGATAAACCCCCAAAACCGTTCCTGGAGGAAGACGGGGATCACGAGGATTGATTTGATGCCGTAGGGCTCCAGTCGCAAAAATTCATCGGACGGCAGGATGCGGATCGGACCGTTGATGCATTCACCGTTGAGGAGTCGGTCTTCCCACAGGGGAAGGCTGTTATTATACGAAAAATCAAGTTTCTCCATGGTCAAGTTGTTCCCGCCGGTTTCTTTTTTCCAGATCGCTTTTTGAACATAGTAAAGGCCGCCCTGTTCCTGATGGTTTTTCCAGATATAAATATGGTCAACATCAACGCAGTCGGACAACATTTCCATGCTGATTTGCAGTGAATTTTCAAATCCGGCTTCGTCCGCCGTAAGCAGTATCGTCGATATGTCGTTTACCGTCCGCAGCAGTTTGTCCTGCATCAGGAGTTCTTTGCTGAAATCATCGGTTTTACTTTTTTCTTCAAGGTAGGTCCTGCGCTGGAATCTGACCGCAACCCCTATGGACAGTCCACTTACGATGATGGATTGGACATTAGCTAAAAACTGCCGGTATGGGGTAATCGGATGGATAAGGGAGGGAAAAAGGTATCCAATATAATAGGTAAGAATGATCATTAAAATATGGAGGCCAAATAATATGATAAAAGGCTTTCCCTTGAGCAGTAAAAAAATCATAAGCTGACTTGCCACAAAGAAAGCGGTCATCTCACCGTTCGCCCCGCCGAGGAGAAAAAAAGAAAGAGGAAGCAGTATGTTCCCTACGATGATGAGGCCAATCCAAAAACCCGCAGGGTAGCTGTTGAACCGGTTCACGACAAACAGGATGAAGGCCAGGGAGAAAAACAGCCCCAACATGGGAAGGATCGTAAATAAGCCGGAGCCGATAATGATGTGGAAAACAAGGAGTACGAACACCGAAACTATGCCCATAAGACTGGCGGCATTTACGATCCGTATATCCGCAGCTATTTGTTCCGCAAAAAAATAACGATTAAGCAGACTTTTTATGCTTTTCATGCATTTCTCCTGCGGGTTTTAAAATATAAACGGAACAGCCGGTTCAAACCCCGGTAACGGTCCAATAAACCGGCTCCTGGAAAAAGCGGTTAAAGACCCGCTTTTTCCTTGCCGTTTTGGGATAACATCGCTTTTTTTTCGATATTTTCACCACAAAGTACTATTCTACTTCTTCCTCAGATTCAATCGTTTCCGAAAATGAAAGATCGGAAGAAGTCTCAGACGTCGCTTCCTCCTGAAAATCGGGCCCGGATTCGAACGTGCGGTCAGATTCAATTGCGGGGTCAAACGCAACAAAATCAGGCTCAGACGGAGATTCAAGTACAAATTCAGGGTCAGGCTCCGGTACGGAAACTGCCGTTTCGCTCTTGGGTTTTCTGCCCCTTCTGGCGCCCGCCGGCTTGGAATCCGCCGCTTTTTTCTCCGCCGCCGGTTTTTTTACGGCGGATTTTCTGGCCGCCGCCGGAGCTTTGTCCGCAGTGGTTTTGGCAGTTTTTTTGGATCCGGCGCCAGCCGCCGGTTTCTTGGCCACCGCAGCTTTATCAGCGGCTGCTTTGGACACTTTTCTGGAACCGGAGGCTTTGTCTGCGGCAGTTTTGGCTGTTTTTTTGGAATCGGCTGCGGGTCTTCCGGTTTTCTTGGACTTGGAAGCGTCCTTTTCCGCCGCCTTTTTCTTTGAGGCCGCGTCTTTGGCTTCCTTCTTTGCGGGAACGGCTTTTGTTGCCGTCTTTATGTTCTTGAGAACGGCAGTTAATTCCTTGTCTTTTAGCGCTTCGGCAATATCGTACTGATTCTGTAGATTCAGCCAATACTCAGGGGTTTTACCGAAAAATTTGGCAAACTTGAGGGCAATCGGGCAAGAAATTTTACCTTTTCCCGACAGAATTAACCGCAGAGTCGTTTGATTAAGATTGACAGCATTGGCTAATTTTGAAGGATTGAGCCCGTAGTTCTCCATTAATTTTTCTAAAATTGCGGAAGGGAGAGTGAGAGTTTGTTTCGCCATTAATAGCTCCTTAAAAATATTTATTATTTTATTATATCATTTTAATAATAATATTGCAAGGGGTCGCATTGCCTAATAATTAATCTAGTCGAAAAGGGGCGGTTGCCCAGAAACAAAAACCTAGCCAATATCAGGCCGCCGGGACCCGACCATCCTCCTGACAGGAGCCTTTTTCACCATACTTTTTTTCCCGGTTTATTTTCAAGATCTGCCCAACCGCCTCGTTCAGCCTCCGGGTTCATTGCTACCGGGTTATACCCCGCCCTCCGCCGCAGAAGCTCGGCCTTGCACTCCTCCGATACGTCAGGCGATTCCATCAGCCGTTCATAGGGTGTCCTCGGCTCCTTTTCGTAGACCTTCCGGCAGCGGCCGTCCGCCTGTTTCTCTTTGGCAATCAGACGGAACGAGGGCATCCGGTAATTAGTGTCTGTCCACAAAGTAACCGACTTTGTGGACAGACTCTAATTATACAGGGGGCACAGCCAGCGGTACACTTCGGCAGGGCAATGCATTGCCACGGCGGCGCATTCTTCGGCGGTGTCGAAGCGGAAGTATCCAACGGTCTTGCGCACGGC
>JAITBO010000098.1 GCA_031283505.1 Treponema sp.
AAGCAATAGATTGTCTTGGACGACTGGGAGGGCCGAAACGGGCTCCTAGTGACGGCCCTCCCGGGGTGAAGACGATTTGGATAGGATTGATGAAGCTGTATATTCTGCTGGCGTACCGAGACTATCTCGCGTGAATCTGTGGGTCAAGTTTAGAGCTTGCTCCGGGGATTCTTTATTTTTATGGATGAGCCGTAGGCTCTTGGAAAACCCGGTCAAAAACAAGCGGCTCGGTTACCGATTACTGTTGACAGCTTCAAAGGAGGGATAAGAAAGAAAAAAACGGGAAGGGAGAGGGAAGAAAACGGGCTAAAGTATTACACGGGCGTAGGGGATCCGGGGGTAATGCAAGGTAGACCGCTTTCGCGGCCATTAAAACCCCCGGAGAGGGGGTAGCCGGAGACCTGAGGCTCCGGCGTAGGGGGAGACTTCCCCCGGTTTCTGAATACCGGCAGGCGTCTTTTTAGTTTTCCGCGCCTCTGATATACTGATTAAATAGGGTCTATCCACAAAGCCGATTACTTTGTGGACAGACCTTGCATTTTCTCGTTTAAAGGCTACGAAAATGCGGGTTTCAAGGTGATCTGTCCATAATGTGTCTACATTATGGACAGACTCTAAATATAGAAAGGGATATGAATATGCTGTTAAAAGCAATCGCGTTTATTATAACAATAGGTGGCGGGACAGTAATGACATTGGCCACTCTGGAATATCATAAACTGCTTGCCTATTACAGGCAGGAAGTGTATGAAGTCCGGCATTCCGGTTACGTCTTTAACCTTTTGTTTTTTTACATATTTATCTTTGGGTACATAATTGCCGCAGTGGATGTTTTGCTCCGGGACGTAGACCTACGTCATGTAATCACCGTCCTGGCATTTTTGCTGGGTACCGTCTATCTGTATTTTTCGGTCCATATCCAGAAACATACGGCAATCATGCTCCGGGAAAAAGTCCTGGAGGCTATCCGGGCCTTTGTGAACACCATAGACCTTAAAGGTTTTTCCTTTAAAGGGCACTCTCAGCAGGTTTACGCTATCGTCTGTCTGTTTTACGAAGAACTTCACGATTACCGGCACGTGCTTAACCGGGAAAAACTCCTTGACGCGGCGATTCTTCATGACATAGGAAAGATCAACATCTCTTCGGAGATTCTCTGTAAACAGGATCGCCTTACGGCGGAAGAATGGGAGATCCTCAAGACTCATCCCTTGCGGGCCAAGGAGATGCTGGACGTAACCTGTTTCAAGGAGATAAGCGATTGGGTTCTGTACCATCACGAGCGGGCAGACGGTAACGGCTATTACGGTCTTGTATCCCAGGACATCCCTATAGAAGCCAAGATTATCGCCATTGCCGACACTTATTCTGCCCTGTGCAGTGATCGTTCTTACCGTAGCCGTCTGAGCCACGAAGAGGCAATCTCCATCATCTCCCATGAAGCGGGAAAGCAGTTTGACCGTAAACTGGTGGATTGTTTCCTGAACATAGACAAGAAGGCCCTGGAAAAGACCGGAGCGGTAATAACGGAGAGGAAGGCTTAAAGTCTAATGCCCGGCTTCTGGTACAACGGGACCGGGCTTGATATACTACGAACACAATCAAAATTTACATGAAGGAGTATCTGTATGACCAGGGAAGAACGTATTCAAGATATTGTCTCCAGGATGACGCTGGAAGAAAAAGTTTCTCAACTTTCCTATGAAAGTCCCGCTATTGAACGGCTGGGGATACCCGAATACAACTGGTGGAACGAATGCCTCCACGGGGTCGCCCGTGCGGGTTTTGCCACGGTGTTTCCCCAGGCCATAGCGCTGGCGGCGACCTTTGACGAAGCGTTTGTCCGTGAAGTGGCTTCCGCGATAGCCGACGAGGCCCGGGCCAAACATAACGAGGCGGTGAAGATGGGGAACCGGAAGCAATACTGGGGCCTCACCTTTTGGACCCCGAATATCAATATCTTCCGGGACCCCCGCTGGGGCAGGGGGCAGGAGACCTACGGCGAGGATCCGTACCTTACAAGCCGCATAGGTCTTGCCTTTATGAAGGGGCTCCAGGGGGATGATCCGGAGAACCTCAAGCTTGCGGCCTGCGCCAAGCACTTTGCGGTCCATTCGGGGCCGGAAAAACTCCGCCACATATTCGACGCCAGGGTTTCTCCCAAGGATCTGTGGGAAACCTACCTTCCGGCCTTTAAGGTCCTGGTGGAGAATGGGGTGGAGTCCGTGATGGGCGCCTACAACCGTACCTTGGGGGAACCCTGCAACGGCAGCGCCCTGCTCCTCAAGGAGATACTTCGGGACAAGTGGCAGTTCAAAGGTCATGTTGTTTCCGACTGCTGGGCTATCCAGGACTTCCATGAGAACCACAAGGTTACTTCTTCCCCGGAAGAATCCGCCGCCAAAGCCCTCAACGCGGGGTGCGATCTCAACTGCGGTTGTACCTACCCCATGCTGACCGTTTCCTATAAGAAGGGGCTTGTCACCGAAGATGCCATCGACACCGCCCTTACCAGGCTCCTCCGTACCAGGATGAAGCTGGGTATATTTGATCCCCCGGAACAGAGTCCCTACGGCAAGCTTGGCCGGGAGGTCATCAACTGCGAAAAACACCGGCAGCTCGCACTGGAGGCGGCCCGGAAATCCATCGTCCTCCTCAAGAACGACGACAACTTGTTACCTCTGGATGATTCGGGCAGACGCATCCTCCTGACCGGTCCCGGCGCGGTAAATCCCCATACCCTTCTGGCAAACTACTACGGTATGAGTCCTCACCTTGTGACGATCCTTGAAGGTTTGGTCGAGAAGACCAGAAACAAGTATGCCGTCACCATGGAATACCGCATGGGTTCCCTGATGTACGGGGCGAACCATCCTTCCAATGTCGTCTTTGGGGTCTCTCCCAATGACGATGTGGTTATCGCCGTGTTCGGGCTTGACGGCATCATGGAAGGCGAAGAAGGGGACGCCATCGCTTCCAATTCCAACGGTGACAGGGATACTATCGAACTTCCGTCCTGGCAGCTTGATTTTCTGCGGAAGATCAAATCCGCAGGCAAGAAGGTGATTCTGGTACTTACCGGAGGGAGCCCCATCGCCTTCCCCGAGGACATAGCCGATGCTATTCTCTTTGCTTGGTATCCCGGCGAACAGGGAGGCAACGCGGTGGCGGACATCATCTTTGGAGACGCCGTTCCGTCGGGAAAACTCCCCGTCACATTCCCGGCTTCTACGGATCAGCTTCCGCCCTACGAAGACTACGCCATGAAGGGGCGTACTTACCGCTACATGGAAAAAGAACCCCTGTATCCCTTCGGCTTCGGCCTTTCCTACACCACTTTCCGCCTTGATTCCCTAACGCTCTCGGACGACAGTATTGCTGCGGGAGAGACCGTAACGGTCAAGGTTGAACTTGCCAACACCGGAAAGATTGACGCCGAAGAAGTGGTTCAGATTTACATTGCCAGGGAGAACCGGGAGGCCGATGATCCCATTGCTTCCCTCAGGGCTTTCCGCCGGGTTATGGTCCCTGCGGGTCATAGGGTGGACGCCGAATTTGAACTGCCCGCCTTCGCTTTCGAGTCGGTGAACGCCGCCGGTGAAAGCGTGCTGGTTCCCGGTGTTTATACCGTAACCGCCGCCGCCGCCGCCCCTGTCCCGGTTGCCGAGAAGAAAGGCGCAACAAAGCCCAAGACCGCGAAGATCACGGTGAAATAAGGGGCCGATGGGGTCCTTTTGCCGGTCCGTCCGTTGCCGCCGAGCCGTTTTGGTATGGGGGGAAAGGCCGGGCCGGCTACGGGAGGAAAGCCGGCTCAGAAACGGTAAATTGATTCCGTGTCGTGGGTGTCAATATAGGTAATGGTTATGGTCTTTTTTTTCCTGTCCTGAAGGGTTACTGTCTGGATCTCATCTGTGGGGGTATGGCCGACAATTTGACTGTACCCGGCTACAGGCTGTTTTTCCAGGGAATCCGGCCTAATCCATATAGGGCTTTGGGTAATATCGTCCCCAAAAGAGTCTCGACCGTTAAACTTTAAGATGTCCTGATTTTTGGCGAAGGCCTGATTAATATCTTCAACGTTAGTATATCCTGAGTTTTTCATCCGCTTCATAAACCATGCCGAGACCCCGGCATGAGAGATTATGTAGTCGTCCGCCGTAACGTATACAACCTTGAGAAGATCGCGGTTTTGTTCCAGAATCTGATAGATTTCGTAATAATGATCGTCCTGGTACCCCGAATACATCTCGGTGACTTTTCCCAGGTAGTGATAATCATGGTTTCCCAGGCATAGTTTTATCCGGCCATCCTCCCTGGCCTTGTCGCAGAGTTCCCTGAAATTCCGGTATTGCCTGGTAAACGGCAGATCGAAACTGTCAAAATAATCCCCTAAAACATAAAATTCCGTAAAATCTTCGTTGATGTAGTGTTTCCAAAAATCCCGGCCATGGATATCACCAATTGCTAACCTCATATTTTTCTTTAATTACTCCCAATAAAGTTATCATATTAGAAGCCTGTGGAATTGACAATAGAGATAATGAACAGCGCCAGTACATATAAAAAGGGAAAAGGAAGTCATTTGGCACAGGACAATACGTTACATATTGACAGCCGGATAAAATAGGTATAGTTTTGTGATATTTGGAAGGGATAATGCTGTGCCGGAAGAAATGCCGCCGATAAAAAATCCTATAATATATGCTTGGCATATGCTTGGCAAGTGGTTGTCTTTTTTTACTTTTGGGGTGGGAACACTGATATTGATATTAGTGGTTTTTCCGGTAGTACGTCTTTTTTTTCGTTCCCCCGAAGAATTCAAAAAACAAGGACGGCGGGCCGTTTCCGCTTCATTCAGGTTTTTAATCTGCGTGATGACGGTTCTCGATGTTGCCAGACAGGAAACGAAAGACCGAAATGTTTTCCTTAATCTTTCCGGAAAGATCGTGGTAGCGAACCATCCTTCCCTGCTTGATGTGGTAATGTTGATTTCTCTGATTCCCAACGCCGATTGTATTGTCAACGGGTATCTCCTAAAACATTTTTTACGCCCCATAGTACGGCAGATGTATATTCCGCACAGCCTTGATTTTGACAAACTTGTCGGCCTCTGTACTGAATCTCTTGAACAGGGAAGCTGCCTTATTATTTTTCCCCAGGGAACACGGACGCCGCGTAGCGGACCCATTAGCGTAAAGAAGGGGGCGGCCCGTATTTCTCTCCTGTCCGGCAAGGGGATTGTACCGGTCCGCATCGGCGGTAACGACAAATGGGGGCTTGGAAAGAAGGCCCCCTGGACGGCCTTCAACCATACCGGAAGCTATCTTTACGACATAAAAATGCTTGATGAAATTAAGCCGGAAAAATACGCGGGACTTCCCATGTCTATTGCGGTAAAACGTATGAACGAGGAGATTAAAGATGTGCTGTTTGGTCCCGGAGAAAGGGAACGTGTTATATGACCCTCCGGTCATTCTCCGGATGTTTTGCTTTTCGCCTGGCCCTGACGGTGGTTACAGAAATGAGCCCCCACCGGGCAGAAGTTTTACACCCCTTTTGAGGCCGCTCCCCATTTATAATTTAACGGTTAGCGGGAAGCGGCTCCACAGTACCAGCGGCAACCGGAAAAAGGCACGAAATTTTTTTGCGGCGGTCAAGTCAGCATCCCCTGGAGAATAGACATATAATCGTTCAAGTACATAGCATATTCCGGGGAACCCACGATTTCCACGCAACCCTGTTCCACCCCTTCCACAAATCCCACATCTTTCAGGAGTACCTTGAGGGCCCCGGCGACGGAAAAGAAATGAAAAAGCACAAAAGGAGTACGCCGGGTATAGACCCCGTGACCGGATTTGGATTTTCCCGCCTTGACCCTAAGGTACGCCGCCACTGCGGATTCCGCGTCCGGGCCGCCGGGCCCGTCAACCAGGAACTGGTATATCCGGTCGGGCTGGCGGCGGCACCACTCGGTCATACCGGGATCCCCCAGTTTGTTGTAACTGGAAAGCGCACGGGTTATCATGTAGAGGCTCATCTTTACCTTGAGTTTCTGCTTGTCCGGGTCCTTGGGCCGACTGGAAGGCATCATGATCATCAGGGACATGAGAAGGGAGAAAACTTTGATCAGGGTTCCCAGCTTGCCAAAGCCCTTGATTGCCGGAAGCGCCGCGCCTCCCCGGAACATAGTATTCATCTTTGCCACCGAGGAGAAAGTCAGGGCTATATCGGGATTCTCAGCCAACCCCTGAACCACGGAAAAGGCGCCGTTGTCAAAGACCAGGTGGCAGGCGAGGAAGCTTTCCTCCCCGTCGGGGTTTTTGGCCCCTATCTGCACTACCGCCTTGACCCCGGCAAACCTGGCTTTCATGGCGGGATCGTCCTCCAGAACCACCCTCATTACCGGGAATGCCGCGTTAAAAAACAGTTTTGCGGTCATTATGTCGATTGCCGTTGCTTGCCCAGTCATCTTACAGCCTCCTTGCGGCGGGAGCGTCAGGACCCGCAGGGGTCCTCATTCGTCGTTCCAATCTTCATCGGCCTCGAATTCCATACCCATCATTTCCCGGACTTTATCCACGATGCCATTGCTGTCAAGGCCATAATGGGCGTAGAGATCCTCCGCGTAACCAATGGCGGTAAATTCATCCTGGAGGCCGTGCTTTTTGAACACGCAACCCTTACCGGATTCGGCGATAACGCCCCCTACGGCGTCCCCTAAGCCGCCCATGACGTTATGTTCCTCCACAGTGAGGATACGCCTGGTGTCCATTACCGCCTTGAGGATGGCTTCCCGGTCTATGGGCTTGACGGTGTGCATATTGATGACCCGCACCGAAAGCTTGTCCTGTTCCGCCAGGGTCTTGGCGGCCTGTACGGACTGAAGCACCGCGACGCCGCAACAGATGACGGTAATATCCGTGCCCTCCCGCATGACTGTGGCCTTGCCTATCTCGAAAGGGTAGTCTTCGTTTTCATAACAGGGGGGCTCAAAGCCGCGGCCTATGCGTATATACACCGGCCCCGGTATGTCAATGCAGGCCCGTACGGCCCGGCTGGTTTCAATGCCGTCCGCCGGGGAGATTACCGTCATGTTGGCGATGGAACGCATTATCGCCAGGTCTTCGGTACAGTGGTGGGTAGTACCGGCGTGGCCGAAGGAGATGCCCGCGTGGGTGGCGATTATCTTGACCGGCAGATTCTGGTAGGCAATATCCGTGCGGACCTGCTCTCCGGCCCGCATGGCGGCGAAGGCCGCCATTGTCGAGGCAAAGGGGATGAGTCCGGCCTTGGCAAGCCCCGCGGCTATGCCCATCATGTTCTGTTCGGCAATGCCCACATTGAAAAAGCGGTCCGGAAATGCGCTGGCAAAATGCACGATAGCGGTGGTCTTTGCCAGATCCGCGGAGAGTCCCACAATGCGGTCGTTGGTTTTGCCCATTTCCGCCAGGGTCCGCCCGTAACTTTCCCGGGCGGTCATGGTGGCCGAGTCGTAACAATTCCAGGTGGTTCCGGTGGTAACCTGCGCCATACTATTCACCTCCCCGCGTAATCGATTCCTTTGCCCTGGCCGCCAGTTCCGAATCCGCGGAACCGTAATGCCAGACTACGTTGTTTTCCATAAAGTCCACGCCCTTGCCCTTGACGGTATTGGCCAGGATCAGCACAGGCTTGTCCGTCGCGGCCCCGCCCTTGTCCAGGGCGGCGGCCAGTTCCGTAAAATCATGGCCGTTCACCTCGGCAACCTCAAACCCAAAGGCCCGCCATTTGTCCGCGAAAGGTTCAAGGCTCATCACATCTTCGGTCTTGCCGTCGATCATCAGCCGGTTGCGGTCAACGATAGTGATCACGTTCCCCAGCCTGTAGTGGGCCAGGGACATGGCGGCTTCCCAGACGCTGCCCTCGCAGCATTCGCCGTCTCCCAAAAGGCAGACCGTTTTCCAGTCCTGTTTAAGGTATCTGGCCCCCAGCCCCAGCCCCACAGCCATGGAAAGGCCGTGGCCCAGGCTGCCGGCGGACGCATCGCAGCCTATAACCTTGTTGCTGTCGGGATGCATGGCAAAGGGAGAGCCGAAGTGGTTAAAGGATTTAAGTTCCTCCTCGGGGAAGTAGCCTTTCTTTGCCAGCACGGGGATAAAGCCCGCGGCCGCGTGGCCCTTGGAAAGGATAAAGCGGTCCCGGAGCGGCCACCGCGGTTCGGCGGGTTTGACATTGAGGTATTTGAAATAGAGTACGGTGAGTATGTCCGCGATACTCAGGGAGCCGCCTATATGGGCACCCCCGGACCAGAGGACCACGTCCACCATGGTAAGCCGCAGTTCGCGGGCGGTTTTTTTAAGCGCCGCACATTCTTCTTCGGTAATAGGCATGAGAGTACCTCTTTTGGCAGGAAGATTATTTCAGTATAACCTATTCCCGCCGGAAGTCAACGGAAAATCGCTTGTCAGGTGGGAGAAATTAGCAGGTAAAAAAGAAAAACGGCGCCAGGCACCACTGCGCTCCCACAGAAGGGTGAAGGGTGAAGGGTGAAGGGTGGAGGCGGAGGCGGAGGGTGTTACCTGAAAC
>JAITBO010000120.1 GCA_031283505.1 Treponema sp.
CGGGGGAACACATCCCCCGCACCCCCAGTAGGAAGCGCCCCAAGGGGCGGGGTATTAAACCCCAAAAGGGCTACGCCCTTTAATAAAGCTGTAAAACACACTCTATCGGAGGTATCGGACCTTCGGTCCGCCGATGCCGTATACACACTATACCTTGGACGAAAGGAATGCGCTACAGACAATGGAGGGTATGGGGCTGCCCAAATGCTATCAGGCCGTGATATTTGGCAAGCATCTAAGCAGCATCTATCGCGAGTTAAACTGAAACAGTACCGGCGGCGTTTATACCGGCAACGAGGCTCAACAAACGAGTATGCAAAGGCGCCTGGACAATAAGCCCCAAGCTCGATGACCATAAGCTCACGCGGGAAATCATGCGTTTGTTCAAACAAGACCTGTCTGCGGACCAGATTTCAAGCCGGTTTGGAGTGCTATACCCCGAACGGAGGGAAAAACAGGCTTCACCATCGACCATCTGTACCGGGAAACCGCGAAAGACCCGGAGATGAAAGGGCATTTCCGACAAAAACAGGCAAAAGCAAATAGCTGAAGAGAAGACCCGAGTGGGTGATTGGGAGGGGGACACCATAGAAAGCGCCGGTAAAAACGCCTATATAGAGTCTGTCCATAAAGTAACCGACTTTATGGACAGACTCTATATAGCGGCATTTGTTGACCGGAAGACGAAATTACTTCCGGCAAAGGTAATGCCGGACAAGACGGCGGCGGCCTTGAACCATGCCGCCATCCGCGCCTTCAAGCCAATACCCGCTCAGATGCGAAACACCCTGACGCTGGACAACGGGAAGGAATTCGCGGCGCATAAGAGCCTATCGCAAGCTCTTGCGGTGGACATCTATTTTGCCCACCCCTATCACTCATGGGAACGGGGGCTGAACGAACACACCAACGGACTGATACAGCAGTACCTGCCTAAAAAGACACCGTTTGATGGACTCACCCAAAAACAGCGTAAGAATAAGAAATTTTCCTTATCTATGCACTTTGCGGTAATTGATATATTGGTACATTTAGCCTTACCAATCTACTAGGCACTCACCGCCGCGTGAGGGATCTCCACGGATTGGCACCGAAACGGACCAGAAAATAGAACCAGCCGAAAGCAAAACCCGCCAGATGAGTCAGGTGGGCTATTCCGCTCCGTTGGCCGAAGATTTGGGAGAAAAGCTCAATGACGGTAAAACCTAATACCATGACAGGAGCCCGGAGGGGGATTATACCCCAGAGGAAGACTATGGCGTTGGGAAACAGGACCGCATAGGCAAGCTGTACCGCGAAAATGGCGCCGGAGGCTCCCAAAAGGAATACCCTGTAAGCGCCGGTAAGCCAATAGACCCCAAAGGAAAAAATTCCCGCTAGGATGCCGGTGACTATGTAATACAGTAGGAATTCTCTGCTCCCGATATGGCGCTCCACCTGGGTCCCGAAAATAAACAGAGCCAGCATATTGAAAACCAGGTGGCTGATTCCGCCATGGGTGAACATATAACTGACGAACTGCCATATCATCCCATAACGGATCACCAGCACCGGATTTAAAGCGGCATAAGAGGTTAAATCAAACTGAAAGAACCGGGGTAACACTTCCTGCAAAAGGAAAACCAGGACATTAATACTTATCAGGTATAACACTACATTGTCATACCGGTATCGAAACGGACGCCTGAGCGGATTCATGAGTACATAATACGGATATTCAGGGAACAGGTCAATTAAGCAGGATAAACGAATAGGAATTTTAACCACGAATATACACGGGGAACACGGAGTTTTTATTACTAATTGGGTTTCATCTCCGTGAAACTCTGTGTCCTCCGGTGAAATTTTTCTTTATTCCGTGTTTCTCTATATATTCCCATACGGATACGCAGGAAAATCATAAAGATTGGCTATGCCGGTGGATCAGTATTCCCTCCGGCAATACTGATGGTATGAGGCCTAAAGATGAAGCCCGGACCCTTTGACCGGATACGGCGGTCTATCAGCCAGTTCTCCCCGGAGAAGGCGGCGCAGAGGGCCGCATCCATGTCTGTGGTAAGAGTGAAAGGACGGCGGGACAGGTTGATAAGACCGGCGGTTTGGCCGGATCGGCTTTCCAGACGGAAAATATCCCGGGCAAGGCGGACAGCGCCGTATTCATCGCCGGCAAGACGACTGTAAAGGTCAAGGATACGCCGGGTTAAAACTATGTCCGCAGCGTCCTGCTTCCGGGTGTCATCGGACAACATAATCTGGCTACCCAGGAGGAAGTTTACCAGGGCTATCACTTCTTTTTCATGTTCCGCCAGTTTGCAGTTCCGGGAACGCAGAAAGATTACGTCCGGGTCGTTGAGGAAGATCGTGCCGTCCATGAACGAACGGCCTATGGTGTCCATAAGGCTGACATAAGCACCGGGGCCTCCTACATGGCCGATGAGTTTGACCAGGTTCCATTCCCATTGCTGCCGGGTATCGGCTCCGATGCGGGAGAGGGGGAGACGCCGGTACGAGGGCCCCAGGGGGCAGCCGCATCCCAGGCAGGCAACGGGCAGTCCCGATGCGGTAGTCCTTCTGACAGTCAGGACAGCGCAGGCCCGCTCATAGTGTTCGTAGGGAGCGCCCCCTTCGGCAAAAACGCCGGAGAGATAGCCTGCGTAAAGAAAATCCAGCTTGATGTACCGGAAACCCCATTTATCTATGATCCGGTCCATTATCCCCCGCAGGTATTCCAGCACGTCTTTTCTGGACAGATCCAGGCAGTAGAACCGCCCGTCCCAGAGGGGATTGTACCCGGCTGCGGCTGGCTGGCCGGATTTATCCCTGAGCAGCCACCCCGGCCGTTCGGTGAAAATACGGGAACGCCGGGTCACCAGGAAAGGGGCTATCCAGAGGCCGGGAATACACCCCGCTTCCTCAATTTTAGCCGCCAGCGGCGCAAGCCCGTTGGGGAACCGTTTGGAATTGACTTCCCATTCCCCTACCGCCCGTTCCCAGCCGTTGTCAATCTGAAATACCACAGGTTTTTTCCTGTCCGTAAACCAGCCTTTGATGAGGTTTTCTGTATGGCCCAGACCCTCAAGATCATCCAGGATGACCTTCTCGTTAATATCCGTATAGTGATTGTACCAGGACTCATAACCGCCGGAGAAGTTCAGTTTGTTCCGAAAACCGGCCCCCGTCCCGGTCTCCCTTCCTCCCCGGCGAAGAAAATCAAGGGATTTGAAAGCATCATCCTGCCGGAAAATACGACCCAGGACATCTTTAAAATTGAAGTAACCCTGAGCGTGGAAAACCGTAAGTTCCGCCAACAGGTCGCCGGCTTTCCAGACTTTGCCGGGACAGAAAATTTCGGTGGCGATACACCGCCGTTTCCGGTTGATACGGAAACTCACCGGGGGAAGCGTCCCGCCGTCTTTGGAAGCGATGCAGAGGTAGCTGCTGCCGGTACGCAGATAGGTGATAAAGTGGCCGGGCAGCCATGTTTTTTTCCCCCGGAGGGACAGATACGGCTGCGGTTCGGGAACTGCGGAGACCGGCGTCTCCGTCTCCGCCACATCGCCTTCACGGTTGGTCAGCTTTAAGAGGTCCGGGATGATACGGACAGCCCTGGGCAAGGTCTCGTCCTCCGCAAGCTCCCAGCCCGCCGACCAGGACTGCCAGCCGCCGCACTGAACCACGAGTTCGCCGTTCAGAAAAGCGGCCCTGGCCGCATCGTCCATGCCGGTTAAACCGGCCAATTCTTCGTAAGTCCAGGAGTCGATGATGACGGATCCGGTATTTTTTCCGGCGGTCAGAGTTTTTTCACCGTCCTTGCCGGCTATATAACGGAGCAGCGTCCCTTCCGGGCTTTCAGACATAGGGGCTTCCCGGCGATTGATCCCCATGATTGTAATTTTCAATATATACCCCCGGTTCCCCGAACTAGGAACTCGCCCTTACCCCGGCTATACTAAAAGCCGTGTTTGCTGTTTGGGCCGGTTTTAAACCCCGGTTAGCGCGGAGATTCTGTCCGTAAAACAGCCTCGTTTGTTCTTCATTTTATTATAGGAGTGTCGAAATAGCAAAGGGTATGATTGAACTTGTCGTCTTCCTGGGGAATCCGGGCCGTGAATATTCCCGTACTCGGCATAATGCCGGGTGGCTTTTGGCCGAAAGGCTGCCTTTTTTTTCCCTTTTAACCTGGCAGAAAAAATACAAAGGCCGTTATGCCGGCCTGGATGGAAACCGGCTGCCCGCCTTTCTTAAACAGGAAGCGCCGGGAACCGGTTCTGTCGAAACGCCCGCCGCCGCGGAGCTTCCCGCAAAGCTGCATTTCCTTATGCCCGAAACCTACATGAACCTCTCCGGGGAGTCAATACACGTAGCCGCTTCTTTCTTCAGGATACCTCCGGAACGTATACTCCTGGTACATGACGAATTGGAACTCCCCCTGGGGACGGCGGGCATCAAGTTTTCCGGCGGACTTGGCGGCCACAACGGACTTCGCTCCATGAACGCCTGTTTTGGAACCGCCGGTTTCTGGCGGTTCCGTATAGGCATAGGCAGGCCGGATCACCGGGACATTTCCGGCTGGGTACTGTCCGGCTTTTCCGCCGCCGAAGAATCCGTCCTGGATCAGGTCCTGATCGCCGGAGCCGCCGTTCTGATCCAGGCCCTCTGCCATGGTCCTGAAACCCTGTTGCCCGAGTGGAACAAGAAGAAGATTGCGATACCGGAATGATCCCTAAACGTGATTCATGATTCAAGTATCGCTATCTGTTTTAACATGAGTTCGATGATGTTTTGGCGGAAGGGAGAAGCCCCCTAATGAGTGAGGGTCCAGGGTTCGATTCCCCGTTTTGGCTAACTTTCCGTATACTTAGGCAGCCCACCTATGAGGCGGTTTCCGCAAATTCCGCCGATAGGACATTACTCCCCGGATTTTATATGCAATTTATACAATATTTATGCAATTCTTACATTTCGGTAATATAAAAAGGAACATTATTATTATTTCACATGAAAAAATACCTGCTACCTATTATGCGTAAGGTTATTCCCTTCCCTCCGGAGGGTAAGATCCGTCTATATAGAGTCTGTCTATAAAGTCAAAAAGAGCGGTTGGAAAAGGCAAAATTCGTTTTGTAATATATTGCAGAAAAAATAGAAAAGTGAAATAATCAAAACTATGAAAATGAAATTATTTCAACCCCTGGTATTAAAGTTTGAAGAAGCAA
>JAITBO010000174.1 GCA_031283505.1 Treponema sp.
ATATTCCAATCATCCGTCGCTATCCGGTCATAGCTTATCCCCAGCCCTCTTTCCTCTTCCTCAGCTTTTGGGCTCTTTTCCCCACTTTCCCGGTGATACGCATAAGCCACACTCAGTACGGCGCTGATGTCCCGAATGTCTATTCCCCGGACCAACATGATTTTTATCAGGTCTTTAATCCATAAAAAGGTTCCCCGCTAAGTGCGGTCATGCTCACTGATAAACTGGCGGCTGCGGTCTTTGCAACGATAATTTTGTATCCCCTTGTTTTTTTTCCGTTTCTGGTTACTTTGTCACTATGGCAATGGAGGCACATGATTGCTATGGATATTAACATAACCCCCTCCATCATACTTTGTGGCTCACCTTCAAAGCGCGGCCTGTTAAATTCTTCCGGAATTCAATATAATAAGTCAGGGAAAAGTATCATGAACAACATTGAGCGTTTTATTGAAGCAAGCGAACCTCTGGCGGTGGAATTGGAAACCGAACTCACAAAACGGTCCGCCATAGCCCCGGAAGCGGGTGGAGCGGGAGAACTGGATAAATGCGAATTTCTGGAGGACTGGCTTAGGGCCAGAGGGATCGCCCGGCTGGAGCGCCATGACGCCCCGGACGAACGGGCCAGGGGCGGAGTGCGGCCTAATCTCGTGGCCACTATACCGGGTAAATCGGACGCCAAACGGCTGTGGATTATGAGCCATCTGGATGTAGTGCCCCCCGGAGAAGCAACGCTTTGGGAGAGCGATCCCTGGACCGTGGTCCGCAAAGACGACGGCCCTCTGGGACCCAGGCTTATAGGCCGGGGGGTGGAGGACAACCAGCAGGGTCTCGTTTCGTCGGTGATAGCGGCCCTGGCTCTGGTTAAAGAGGGCGTTACTCCTCCCCATACGGTAAAGCTCCTTTTTGCGGCGGACGAGGAAGTGGGGAGCGCCTATGGTATCATCTGGCTCATCAAAAACCGCGATCTCTTTAGGCCGGATGATATGCTTCTTATCCCCGACGGCGGGGACCCCAGGGGAGAGACCATAGAAATCGCGGAGAAAAACCTTATCTGGGCGCGGTTTGTTACCAGCGGGCGTCAGGCCCACGGGTCCCGGCCAGACTTGGGTGTCAACGCTCACCTTGCGGGGGCGGATCTGGCGGTACGGCTTCATCGCCGCCTTTCGGAGAAGTTTGCGGACCGGGACCCCCTCTTTGAGCCCGATTATTCCTCCTTTCAGCCTACCAGAAAAGAGGCGAATGTCCCCAACATCAATACCATTCCCGGTGAGGATGTGTTCTGCATGGATATGCGCATACTTCCCCGGTATTCCAATATGGCGATTCTGGCTGAAATTGACCGCATCAAGGCTGAGGTGGAATCCGAATACGGGGTGACTATCGCCTACACTTTGCCCCAGCAGGTGGAATCCAAGCCCACGCCTGCGGACACCCCCTTGGTCAGGCTTCTTTCCAAAGCGGTAAAAGAAACCTATGGGGTAGAAACCCGGACCATAGGCATAGGCGGTGGAACTGTGGGCGCTGCCCTCCGTAATATAGATATTCCCTCGGTAGTGTGGAGCCGTATGGAGGATGTAGCTCACCAGCCCAACGAGTTCGCCCTTATCGGCAATATCCTGGGCGATGCCAGGGTGATGGTCCGGCTGATGTTGGCGGAACGATAGTTGTCCGTAAGGGATGCAGACAGGAGAGGCTTCCCCAAAATCGTGTGCGTTAGCGTATAGTCAATTAGTTTTGGGGCAGGCTCAGGAGACAGGATTTTATATGCACCGGCCATGGAGTTGGCCGCAGGATAAACGCATAGAATTAAGATGAATGAGGCAGGAGAAGGTTCCAGATGGCATAGGCATTGAGCAGCTTGAAAATGTTCTCAATGTGCCGCTCAAAACTCAGCGTGAGTGTAACCCGGATCCCCTCCCGTTGGATTTACGTTTTCCGGGCGGCCCGGGGCTGTAAAAGAACTCCCAGATTCGGGGGAGAGGGCATCGGCCTGGGTAGAAAAGGGAGACCCGCTTCGGACCAGTTGTGCTGAGATGACTGCCTCCCCGGAGACAACAAAGAGCCGGGTGGAATTCCAAATACGAAGCGTATAACCGCTGCCGGGCGAACCGGCGGAAATAAGAAGCTGAAAAATATCGGAACCGGGACGCAGGTGAACACGAGCGGGTATAAGAACGAGGTTACGATATATGAATGCGAGAACTGCGCGGGTGTCCGATGAGGGAACAGTGTACGAAGTCAAAAATGAACCGGCGGATGGAGGTATCAAAAAAGCTGCTTGCCTGCCGGAAAGCATCGCGCTCAAACATAAGCAACGAGGAGGGAAAACTCCTGCGGATAAACCGTTCGATACCGGCAGAAGGGACCTTTGGGATAGAGAAAAAAGATTATCATTTCAGGTGGTTTATGACCTGAGAGAACGGCGGGCTACGGTGCGAGTTGCTGTTGCTCTGTTTTGGATACAAAACAAACTGCACCACAAGATACAGCAGGCCGGTGAGAAACGTCGCTATATCCGTTAAAATAGGCATCATAACACAAGCCGATGGATACCCTCATTTTTCCGTGGGATAGGTGTGCCCTTGTCATACACAAAAGGGCGTGACGGACTATACGGCCTTTCGCCGATATTGGCTCAACCACAAAAACCCCGACGCCGCAGGCGATAAAGGCCGAGACCCGCCCTCGTTTCCCCCCAAATAACCATTTTTTATATTTTTTTTACCAAGGAAGCTGTTCCAAAACTTCAGTTTTTGGAACAGCTTCCTTGAATTTAGTGGAAAAACCGGGCTTTTGCCGGTTTTTTCAAGAGATTGGTTCAAAACCAACCGGGTTTTGGAACAAGTTCCAATATCAACAAGTTAAAGAGATTGGGCTTTAGAATGTATCGTAAATTAAGGCAAATTATATACTTTTTCATACATTTTAGCTGGAATTCATTACAGAATCGGGTAGAAGCCAACAGGCGACTTTCTTAACTTGTTGACATTGCTCCGGGAACTATTAGTCCCGAATATTCTGCCTTGATTTGGGTAACATTTTCAAAATGAGGCAAGGGTTCTTTTGGGTTACTTTTTCAATGAGGCAACGCGTAGCCCGTAATGCCTCAAAATAAAATCTAACCCTAGAAGCCGTTGCCTCAAAATAAGAATTCTAACCTTGGCTAGAA
This sequence comes from Treponema sp., assembly GCA_031283505.1. The sequence continues at coordinate 3,173 of JAITBO010000174.1, forward strand.
ATTCTCAAGGGCGGCAGTAACGAGGGACTGCCGTCGCATGAGGTCCT
>JAITBO010000244.1 GCA_031283505.1 Treponema sp.
TACATTTGCAATGGCAGCATCTATATCTATTTCCTGGTTTGTTATTATTCTTTCCCTTCCCTCCTTTCTTTTACTCTAAAATTAAGTTCTTTTCAAGTGGATCTGGCTGAATAGTTACAATATTTGTATATAAAGCAAATCCGGTGTTGCTTAAGGCTCGATGTAAAACGGCAGATAAAGCTGACTGATTACGATACACAGAAGAGGGTAATCCGCCCACTATATTAGCGATTTGTTCAAAGGACAAGGTGATATCATCAATACAATAAGCTTCCAAATACTTTATTAGGCTAAGATATTTTCCTTCTCTAGGCATTTACGGCACCTCCATTTTTCTAATTAGAAAAAGTTCAACTTGGCAATAACCACCTTCATGGAAATATATTTCATTCATTATTTACCCTTCACATTTTATTTTTGATTTCAAAATATCTTTTTCCTTAAATATTGTCAATTAGCGACAAAGCCGTTTGGCATATTTTAACAAAAAATTGCGCACATTTCGCATAACCTGTCTATAGGCCCAGAATGATTCCGGTGACTCCGGCGGCGGCTATGTAGAGAACCGGGTGCTTTTTAAAACGGTATATAGTGATAAAAAGGACCGCAAAAAGAACGCCTTCCCGCCACCGGATAAGGCTGTTCCAGGCGGGAGCGCCGGGGTTAAACAGGGAAGAGCGGATCAGGGTGTAGGTTACGGCGGCAAGGAGACCGGCGGCGGCAGGGCGCAGGCCGGAAAAAACCGCCTTGACCGCCTGGTTTTCCTTAAAGCTTGCGAACATACGGGCCACGATGACGATGATGATGACGGAAGGGGTGATAAGTCCCAGGGCGGCGGAAAAACCCCCGGCAACGCCGGCACAGCGGAAACCCGTATAAAGCGACAGGTTGACCCCTATGGCGCCGGGCGAAAATTGGGCAGCCGCCACGATGTCGGGGATTGTTTCCGCCGGCAGCCAGGGGTAAACTTCGGCCAGCTTGTAGAGAAAAGGCAGGGTCGCAAGTCCCCCGCCTATGGAAAAAAGCCCTATCTTGAAGAATTCATAAAAAAGGGTGAGGAAGATCATGCGCCTTCCCCGTCATGACCGCTCCCGGCCTTGGGCGCGGTCCCCCGGCCACGGTAGAGGATGAACCCGGCGATCCCCGCGCCTGTCACCACAAATACCGGCGAGAGGCTAAAGACCAGGGAAAGTCCCAGGGCGATGACAAAGAGGATGAGCGCCTTAATGTCCCGGTAGAAACCCCGGATCATCTTGATCGCCGTGTCCAGGACCAGGGCCCCCACGGCCACCCGTATGCCGCCAAAGGCGTGCTGTACCAGGGGCAGGTCCTGGTAGCTGCCCAAAAAAGCGGCGATGAGGGTAATAATGACGAAAGAAGGGGATATAAACGCCAGGGTACTGACAATACCGCCTGTGATCCCTTTGAGTTTATACCCAATGAAGGTGGAGATATTGACCGCGATGATCCCCGGCGTCACCTGGGCGATGGTGTAGTAATCCATCACCTCGTCCATGGTGGTCCAGCCTTTTTTACGGATAAGTTCCCGTTCAAGGATGGGCAGAATGGCATATCCCCCGCCGAAGGTAAGGCAACCTATTTTAAAAAAAGTCCAATACAGTTCCGAAAACTTCTTCATTTTATTTTAGCATCATCCCGGAGTCCAGGGTTAACGAGTTTCCCCGGCAGGAGGGATCACCCGGAGGTGAAGTTCCTCAAGCTGCCTGGGGTCCACCTCCGAAGGGCTGTCGTCCATGGGGCTGACGGCGAAGGAATTTTTTGGAAAGGCGATGACCTCCTTGATCGAGGTCTCCCCCGCCATAAGCATCACGAGCCGGTCCAGCCCCGGAGCTATACCGCCGTGGGGAGGCGCCCCGTATTTGAAGGCTTCGGTAAGGAAGCCGAATTTTTTCTCCCCTTCCTCCGGGCCTATGCCGGCGATGTTGAACACCCGCTTTTGCAGCGCCGAATCGTGGATACGGATGGAACCGGAAGCCAGTTCGTAACCGTTCAGAACCAGATCGTAGAGATCGCCCTTGACCGCGCCGGGGTCCTGTTCCATGACCGCGTGGTACTGCTCCTGGGGATAGGAGAACAGGTGATGCGCCGCTTCCCAGCGGTTTTCTTCCTCATTGAACTCAAAGAGGGGAAAGTCCACAATCCAGACGAATTCAAAGCGGGGACTTTCGGGACCTCCGCCCGCGCCGGGTTCCCTCCCGGTCAACCCCAGGTCCCGGCCCAGTTTTGACCGCACCGCCCCCAGGGCGATATTGGCAATGCGCCGTTTGGAGTCCGCCACCATGAGGATGAGGTCTCCGCTTTTGGCTCCCAGCCCTTCGATGATCTCGGAGGCTTGGGGGGCGAAAAACTTGGCCGTTCCGCCTTCAAGGGCCGGCGAGTCCGCGCCTCCGCCGGCACCCGTCACCTTCATCCACGCCAGGCCGCGGGCCTTGTATATTTTGGCGTGAGCCTCCAATTCCTCGATCTGCTTTCGGGAATAAGAAGCCGCGCCGGGAACTACCAATGCCTTGACTCCCCCGCCGGGAATGGAGATCCCCTTGGCCGCCGCCGCCTGCCGGTCCGCTTCCCCGGCGACCAGGGCGTCTTTGAAGGCCTGGAACCCCCCTTCCGCCACATAGGGGGCAAAATCCTTCATCTCAAGGCCAAACCGGAGATCCGGCTTGTCGGAGCCGTAACGCTCCATGGCTTCTTCATAACTCAAGCGCCGGAAATGGGCGGGAAGCTCCACGCCAAGTGTCTTCCTGAACACATGACCCATGAGCCCTTCGGTAACGGCCAAAATGTCATCCCGGCTTACAAAAGACATCTCTATATCGATCTGGGTAAATTCCGGCTGCCGGTCGCCCCGGGCATCCTCGTCCCGGTAACACCGGGCAATCTGAAAATACTTGTCGAATCCCGAGGCCATAAGCAGTTGCTTGTAAAGCTGGGGCGACTGGGGCAGGGCGTAAAACTTTCCCGGATAGAGCCGGGAGGGAACCAGGTAGTCTCTGGCGCCTTCGGGCGTGGACTTGATGAACGTGGGAGTTTCAATCTCGTAGAACCCCTGGTTGGTCATCCACTCCCTGACCGCAAAGGCCGTTTCGCTCCGTAGCCGCAGCCGCCTCTGCATTCCCGCCGAGCGGAGGTCCAGATACCGGTAACGGAGGCGCAGATCTTCCCTGGCATCCGATTCCTCATCGATCTGAAAGGGTAGCACGTCTGAGCGATTCAGGATGACCAGTCCGGAAGCGGCCACTTCGATTTCACCGGTAGCCATGGCGGGGTTCACCATGTCGTCAGGCCGGAGCCGCACCAACCCTTCCACAGCGACACAGAACTCGTTTCGCAGTTCCGCCACCGTTGCGGCCAAGTCCCGGCCCGCGGACCCTTCTTCCCCCGCTACTACCTGGGTGATCCCGTACCGGTCCCTCAAATTGATAAAGGAGATACCCCCATGGTCCCGTTTCCGGTGTACCCATCCGTTCAATACCACGGTTTTCCCCACATCGGAACGCCGCAGAGCCCCGCAGGTTGTCGTGCGCTTCATTATTTCCATGAATTCACTATAATCCTGATACCGGAGTTATACAATTAGTTCCGGGCGGGGCAGTTCATTGAATTCGCAAAGAATTTGGGCGCATTACCGCTACGCGGTGACCGGGCTATCCGCTTAAATAAGATTTAGGGGCGGGTTTCCCCGCCCCTAAATCTTATACCGCTTCTATCCCTTGCGCGTTTCCCGGGGAGCCATTTTTCCGCCAT
>JAITBO010000372.1 GCA_031283505.1 Treponema sp.
TACAAAAGGAGAGGCTTCATGCATATATCTGACATACAGATACGCGATCCATTTGTGATTCCGGAAAGCGGGGTCTATTATCTTTTTGGTTCCACCGATAAAGACATCTGGAATAGTAAGGGGTACGGTTTTGATGTGTATATGAGTTCCTCCGGGCTTGAAGAATTTGACGGGCCGTTTCCAGCGTTCAGGCCGTCTGAGCATTTCTGGTCCGAAAAGAATTTCTGGGCCCCTGAAATACACAAATATTGCGGTATGTACTATATGTTTGCCACCTTCCTTCCTAAAAAAGGCCGGCGTGGTACGGCGGTATTGAAAAGCGGGGCGGGTATTATGGGGCCTTATCTGCCCTGGAGTGTCGGACCGGTCACCCCGCCTGACTGGGAATGCCTGGATGGTACTTTCTTTATTGATGACGAGGGAAAACCCTACATGGTCTTCTGTCATGAATGGAAACAGGCAGGCGAGGGGGAGATTTGGGCTATGCCTCTCTCCGCTGATCTGAGACAGACGGCTGGCGAATCCTGGCTTTTATTCCGGGCAAGCGAGGCTCCCTGGTCGGCTCCCCTTAAAGGTCGTACCTTGATGAATCTGACTGATCGGCTCTGTTATGTTACCGATGGACCCTTTATGTGGCGGACCAAAATGGGCGCTCTCCTGCTCCTTTGGTCGTCTTTTGGAGAGGATGGCGCGTACCGAATTGGTATCGCCCGATCAGAGAGCGGGACTCTCCGGGGACCATGGAAACAGAACGATATGCCCCTCTATGCTGCGGATGGAGGACACGGAATGTTGTTCCACAGTTTTGACGGCAAACTCCGTCTGGCGATTCATTCACCGAATGGGACCCCCAATGAACGGGCGGCCTTTATTGAAGTGGTGGAAAAAAACGGCGCTTTGGTATTGTCCTGAAATTTTTTGAAGGACAACGCCTGCTGACTTATTCAGAGGATTTATGGACGGGATATTATGGATGAATCTCTGGGACTATTTTCCAATACTCCAGACTAGTCCCAGGCGGGTTTCAAAGAGCACAAAGCTTTGGGTATACCATTTTCTGCTATTTTTGGGGTTCCATGAGAAGAAAGTCCCTTCTCCTCCCATGATAATCTCAGTGGTATAGTTAACTTTCAGGTGAAATTCCGCCCCCAAAAAGAAAGCTCTGTATTCATATCCATCCGTCGGCTGGTCGTGAGGAAACCACCTCAATTTTTGATATCCCAAATCGAACCGCCATGTCCGGGGAACGTTTTTCTGAAAAAAGTCCATGGAAAAGATGTAACGGGTCCACTTGCTGGTATAAATTTCGGATTCACGCAATACTGTAAAGGATCGGTTTTGGGCGCCTAAAGAAAAGATAATATAGGGTGTCCAAAAACCAGCCTTAATTTCCCATAATTCCTGGACGAAATTTCTCGGGGCAATGTTGCCGCCGCCTATTGTGGTATCAAACCTGATGGATCCAAAAACAACCCCCGGTGCGGCTACATCAAGGGTCATGCTTATCCCCGGATTTACATCAATTTCCCTAATATCCGGAAAGCCCATAAAAGGTCCTATCTTCAGGTTAACTATGTTATTATAAGTAAAACCCAGAACCGGCATAATCCGGGTCTTCAGGATTGGATCTTGATCTACGGTAATCGTTAACCCCATATTATCAGTGATGTCAAAACCGGTATGAGCATTTCCAAAGGGAATAAACGACATGAGGTCGGCGTCCGTACCGAACATTTCATTTAAAGTAGGATCGTGGCCCATGACGCCAAGAGCAACGCCTAATTCCACCCCAAAAACAACCGTTCTCCCGCAGAGTAAAAATAAAACTGCGGCAATCCATCTGTGTTTCATTTAAAGTCCGTCCAAGTAATTAGTATATCCATATTATAGTCCTTTTTATGGCTTTGTCATTAATACATCGGATTCTTTTCAAAATAAATGATAATATCCTGTCTTCTATTCCTGTCTCTTTTACATATTTCACAAAAATTCTCTATTTTTTCTAGTATTTTGTTGGTATATTGAGTAATAATTAACCGATAGATGAGTATGCGCCGTATTTTTTTCCCCCTTTGGACTATGATCCTCCTGGTTTTTCTCTTTTATTCCTGTTCATCCGTTCCAGAGGCACGGGTTCCTATAGTATCCGCCCCTTCCGAGACTGCCGGTATAGTTCCGGAAGCCCGTCCCGAAACTCCCGGCGAAGATGCCGCAGCCCAGGCTATTCCCGAACTTGCCGTTCCAGTCCCTGAACGCCCGGACAGACCTCCTCAGGAAATTCCCCTTGAAACTACGGAATCCCTTCCTGATATGACGAGTACCCTTCCGGAAGCAATCGCCGCTCTTCCTCCGGAGATCCGTCCCCAGGAGAAAAGGCCGCTCCCTGAACGTCCCGAATTTCCCCCTACTCCGGAACGTATTATGGGCACAGGCCGTATCCCCTTTTATGGACTGGCGTTGTTTCTCCTCAGCGTTAACCCTGATGTGGACCCAGGTTTTATTGAAGACTTGGCCCTCTATTATACCGAAGAAGCGGCCCAGGAAGGGATTAATCACGATGTTGCTTTTGCCCAAATGTGCCTGGAAACTGGTTTTCTCCGTTACGGCGGCCTTGTCACCCCGGATATGAACAACTTCTGCGGCCTCGGTTCCATAGGTCCCGGTCAGCCCGGAGAATGCTTTCCATCCCCCCGGATCGGCGCCCGTGCCCACATTCAGCACCTGAAGGCCTATGCCACCGACGCTCCTCTCCGGAAGGATTTGGTAGACCCCCGCTATTTTTACGTCCGTTATGGTTCTGCCCCCACCTTGGATGGTCTTGCCGGTTCCTGGGCTGTTGACCGTGAATATTCCAAAAAAATACGGAACATCCTGGAACGCCTCTATGCTTTTGCCTTTGCTCCGTCCGAAAATGGTATTCTGGTAAAAACGGAGGGTCTGGATGCGGAAATTTAACTTTAACTCCTTTAGGGAGGGAAGGTTTTTTGTGTAAGGAACTGTACATAAATAAAATGCACAGCATTTTATTTGCTTATGCAATATGGTATTAGCGCCGGTAACTGGATGGGTTTAGGAGGAGCGATGTTTTCCGTAAAGTGGGCGGTGGAATTGTTGGGCCTCAATCTTTTGCGCTGGACATCTATATCGCCCATCCCTATCACTCATGGGAACGGGGACTAAACGAACACACCAACGGGCTGATACGGCAGTACCAGCCTAAAAAAACACCGTTTGATAGGCTCACCTCAAAACAGCTTGACCAAATTGTTGATAAAATCAACAATCGGGATATTTTCTTACCTAAAGCAGTATAGCCTGTTGACAATGGGAGACCCCCCTCCCATGTCACCACGTCACTTCGTAAATCAGGGGCTGTTCAAGGACCAAAAGGTCTATGAGGGGAAGATCGAAACGGGCGTGTCTGTCCTGGGCGGCGCCGCCTTTTATTTCTCTGACCGGTCGGGGAAATTCAATAGTTATGGGGATGCGGGCGGCGGCGATTTCGCCGGCCACCTGGGAGCCGTGGAGGGAAGCCATGATTTCCCGGTAGGCCGTCTTGGTCAGGGGTATCCCGGTGGCTACCGGGGCGGCCAGGGTGGAAAGATAGTCCCGGACATCCTCGGAGAAGAGGCTGAGAAGCGCGGGCCCGGTCTCCCGGTCCAGGGTAATGACGAGCCGTCCTGCCGGATCGTAACGGATAAAAGGCGTCCCCGCTGCTCTTGCCGGCAGGGCCAGGAAGGCGTCCACACGGGACACAGAGACGGTTCCGGCTACGGCGGAGGGTCCTTGGTTGCGGAGGGAAACGGCGGAGATTCCCGGAGCCGCCTTCATGGACAGGGCAATGGCAGGGCCGTCCAGGAGGGGGGCTTCCGCATCCTGAGCCTGCATGACTCGGTTAAGCAGCCGGAGCCGTTCGACCATGTGCCTGCCCAGGGCTATTTCCAGTTCAATTTCCGCCGAACCATCCTGTTTGAGGACGCCTTCTACCTTGCCTGAACAAGAGGCGAAGAACAGCATCCCAGCGCAGAGGATCAACAGCGTTGGGAACAGCGCTTTTTGCGGCCCAGACGGACTAAGGTAAAGGGCTGTATTCATTACATTTCTGCAACTTCGTTCCTGAAACTTCATTTTTTAAATATAATCTTTTTTGGAGATGAAAGATACAGAAGATGCAACCTTCCAGGGAATTCCGTGTCAAAATAACAAGTATTTTTGTATGCAAATCAGGAATCTCCGACGGGGGATTTCATCAGTCCTAAAGAGAGGTACGTTATGTATATTGAACGAAACGCATGGGCTTTCTTGGACAAATACCGGGGAATCTTTTTTAACGGGCTTTGGCCGACCCTTCCTGAAATGTTTAAGATCACTGTTTCCCGCTATGGGGAGCGGCCCTGCTTTACCGTCTATGAACCGCACCGTATTAGTCTTACCTACAACGAATCCCTTAAAACTATCCAGGCGGTTGCCCGGTGGCTTCACGGTAAGGGGATACGCAAAGGAGACAAGGTTGCGGTGACCGGAAAGAACTCCCCGGAATGGACCGTGGCGTACCTGGGGATTCTTTTCGCCGGGGCAATCGTAGTGCCTATCGACTATCAGCTTAAAAACGAAGAGATCGATTTGCTGCTCAAGACCGCGAAGGTACGGTTTCTGTTTGTGGATGAGGAAAAACACGAACGTTACTTTTCGGACGGAACGTTGGAACAGATTATTTCCCTTAAAAAAGGTGTGGGGACCTATGTGTACGATCTTGACGGGCCGGAAGCGGAGATTGAACAAGCCGTAGAAACGGATCTGGCGGTCGTACTCTTTACTTCCGGAACCACCGGACAGCCCAAAGGAGTTATGCTGACTCATCAGAACTTGGTATCCGATTGTTACCTGGCCCAGGGCAACATGGAACTTTACCCTACCGATGTTTTCTATGCCCTTCTGCCTCTCCATCACGCATATACCATGCTGGCGGTGTTCATCGAAGCTATATCCGTTGGCGCGGAAGTAGTGTTCGGTAAGAAAATGGTAACTTCGGTAATACTAAAAGAACTCAAACTGGGGAAGATCACTATGCTCCTGGCGGTCCCCATGCTCTTCAACAAGGTGCTTGCCGGCATCATCAGGGGTATAAAGGAAAAAGGACCTGTGGCCTATGGCGCTATTTCGGCCTTGATGGAACTTTCGGGCTTCGTCAAAAAAGTCTTCCGGATAAACCCCGGAAAGAAGATGTTTAAATTTCTGCTGGACAAGGCTTCCCTTACCACCCTGCGTATCTGTATTTGCGGTGGCGGCCCCCTGGCGCCCAGTGTATTCAAAAAGTACAACCAACTGGGCATAGACTTCGTTCAGGGCTACGGCCTTACGGAAACCAGTCCTATCATCAATCTGAATCCTGTGGAACACTATAAGGAAACCAGCGTTGGGAGAGTTATCCCCCAGGTAGACATGAAGATACTGAATTCCGATGAGCGGGGCGTAGGCGAAGTAATCGTGAAGGGGCCGGTGGTGATGAAGGGCTACTTCGAGATGCCCGAAGAAACCGCCGTGTCATTTACCCCCGACGGCTACCTGAAGACCGGCGACTTGGGTTACCTGGACAGCGAATACTACCTCTATCTTACCGGACGGGCCAAGAACACCATCGTTACCGAAGGCGGTAAAAACGTCTACCCCGAAGAAATCGAGAACGAGTTCCAGCTTTTTGAAGAGATCGACCAGATACTGGTGCGGGGATTTGTGCAGGACAAGAAGATGAAGACCGAAGGGATTGAAGCCCTGGTATATCCCTCTCCTGATTTCTTCGCTTCCAATGGCAGCACTGCGGCTTCTTCAAAAGAAGACATTAAAGCCAGGATAGACAAGATCGTTTCTGAGGTAAACCAGCGGCTCCTGTCCTACCAGAAGATAGAACGGGTGACAATTCTGGATAAACCCATGGAGATGACCACGACGAAAAAAATCAAACGGGAAGCGGTGTGACGCAGGCGGGCCCTTACCCAAGAGCCCGCCTTTCGACGGAGGAGCTTCGGGGCGACGTTGTTGATTTGATAATACCAGTAAGGTTATATGGGGGGAGAATCCTTATGGAAAAACGAATATCTTTAACCCCCTAAGAAAAACTCTGGTATGCCTTTTAGTCCCTATGTTTCACGTGAAACATTAAGCGTAAAAATTTATTCTTCAATTGGTTTGCAGACATCTACCCACTCCTTGCATTGAGAATACCGGGAAAGCTCCTCCATAGTAAACTCAATGGCGGAGTTACTGCTCCCGCAGGCAGGATAAACCGTCTTGAAGCGATTCATAGAAACGTCAAGGTATACGTCTATTCCGGCGGGGAGGGCGAAGGGACAGACCCCGCCCACAGCATGACCGGTAATTTGTAGGGCTTCCTCCGGGGAGAGCATTCTGGCTTTACAGCCGAACTTGTCCTTATACTTGCGGTTATCCAGCTTCATGTCCCCGGCAGTTACCACGATCATGGCGCCGTCTCTCTGTTTCAAAGAAATGCTCTTGGCGATACGGGCAGGGATTACTCCTAAAGCGTTAGCCGCCTCTATCACTGTAGCGGTAGAGACATCCATCTCTATAATATCCCTGTCCCGGTTCCATTGTTTTAAGTAGGCTCGAACTTGTTCTATTGCCATAAAACCCCCTTCCTAAAATACACCGCTTTCTGGTTATAATACTAGAGACTGTTTCAAAATGTCAAATTTTGAAACAGTCTCACCATACAAAGGAAGTAGATATGAGAAAGGCACTTTTCATGTTTGTCGTTTTCCAGTTATCTCAATCCGTGATGTCCTGTGTAAGTACGGATTTAACCGGCGAACAAAAAGCCGTCTTGCTGGCCTTTGAGGAGGTCTATGATTCTTATAAAACGGATTTTATCCTTGATGATGCCCAAACATATACAGTTATGGAAGGCGATACGCTACCGGCTATTATCCGCCGGATTTACGGAGCCGGGAACGGATATTTTTTCCCTTTAGTTGTGTTGGCATCCAGAGATATCATCCTGAATACCGACGTTCTTAAACCGGGTATGAAATTGACGATCCCCAATCTGAATAAAAACCTAAGTGATCCGGACACCCGGCAATCTTTAAAATATTTTTTATATGATGTAGCCGATATTTACGAAAAAAAAGAGGCCGCCGAAACCCAGGAATATAAAAAACAACTGGCGGTGGATTTAAAGAGCCGCCTGCGCAATCAGGCGGACGCTCTTTAAGCTATTCCCGGCGGAGTTGGTAAACCAAAATCATTAACTCGTCCGAAGTATTGCGGGTGTAGAGATTTAAAGTGTCTTCTTCTAAATTCCAGCGGGAAACCCGTTCAAGATAGTTGTAGTATTCCTGTTCTCCTAGCCCCGGTGGTTCGCTCAGGCTTGTCATCAGCGTACCGGCTATAGCCTGAATTGAAATAGCCGCATCTTTCCCGAGTTGATAGGGAGCAGTATACCGGTTCGGAGCGCCCTTTCCGGCCAAGCGTTCCTGATCAAAGCGCAGGGTGTAACAATCCCCCATTCCATGGGCTTCCAGGACCGCCCGGCTGAATTTCGCAGGACCCGAAGGAGTCTGTATTTCAACAAGATACCATTCCTTACCTATCGCATCACTAAAGTCTGGCTGTACCACAACCGCCCGGAATTCGGGCCTGGGGGCCTGATCCGCAGGAGGACCTTCCCTTGTGCTTGAACAGGAAGCGGTAAAAATGCCCGCAATTACCGTCATCACGATTACAAGCCACAGGCGGGACAAGAAACGCTGTAAGAGTGTTTCTGTTGTTAAAATAATTGTTTTCATATTTTATATAGTAAACAATTTTTGAATGAATAACAAACAAAAAAACGAGCCAGTTTCAAATCTTCAAATTTGGAACTGGCTCAAATTGCTATATTTTTTGCCGGGTGGTCTAACCACGTCAGCCATCGGTGCAACAACTCCTTCCGAATGTCCTTTTCCCAGAGACTCAACGGTATCAGGTCATTAAAGAGAATTAGCGGTACTTGAAAGTCCGTCAATCAATTCTGAACTCCATCTGGTTTCCGATCTGTCGCCATAAATATTGCAGACGCTCAGAAGCAGGGTCTTGATCCGTGCGCGAATCTCGGGATTATTGCGATTCACATCCAGATTGGGAATAATTAATTCCATTCCCGGTTCAATCAGATCGGGATCGGCAATATTGACCATTTTCTGAGACTTTGAAGCCGCCATAATCAAAGGGAAAAAGAAGGCGTTTCCACGACCGTATTTTGCCTGGGCAATTTTTGTAAGCGTTTCCCCTTCCTTAACCACATAACGTTCCGCACCATCCAAAATAAGAGGCAACACCGATTGATACGCATCATAAAAAGCGGCTTCTTCAGCCGCAGCCGGTTCCGATTCTTTCTCCTGCATCTGCACTGGAGTAGATTTACAGGAAACCGTAACCAATGCCGCCAGAACAACCAAATAAAGAAAATATATTTTTTTCATAAAAACTCCAAAATTTCAAATTAATCCATGTTATAAACATGGTTATTGAGGCTGTTCCAAAAATTGAAGTTTTGGAACAGCCTCTATTATAAAAATTTATGAAAAAATTGGACAAAAAGCAAGAGTAATTCCAAAAAATTCAGGAATTCTGCATATATTGTCCCCCATCAGGTTAAAAAGTTTTACAAGGTTAGATGATACGGACTGCCTCTATCCCGTCCTTTTCAGGCATCAGGTGATCCATAACTGTTTCCGTATCTGGTGGATTTATGGATGGCTTCCGCCGTTGCAATGCCGGTTTGATAATATTTATTTTTTACGGTAAGGTAAACCTCCGTCAGCTATTTGGTTGCTTTGAAAACCGGACAAAAAAACCGGTCAATATATTTATACCGGACCAATTTAGGGGTATTTCGAGTATATTTTTGCAAAACCGGGTTTCAGGCTAAATTACCGGATGGCTTGCGGACAACTCGACTTTTTTATCCAAAATTTGCTATACTAAGATAATATTACGAAGTTTCAGGCTTAACGCCTATGACCGGGTATGCTGGTCATTTCTATAAAAGAGGAAGATTGTGGCAGAAACCGGTAAAATTATTCCCGTTGCGATAGAAGAAGAAGTAAAAAACGCCTATCTGACGTATGCCATGTCGGTCATTGTGGCCCGCGCTTTACCGGATGTACGGGACGGCCTTAAACCGGTACACCGGCGGCTCCTGTATGCCATGGACGAATTGGGTCTGCGGCCTAACGCTGCCACCAAGAAAAGCGCCCGTATCACCGGGGATACCATGGGTAAATACCACCCCCACGGCGACGCTTCCCTCTATGACGCCATGGTCCGCATGGCCCAGGACTTCTCCCTCCGCTATCCTCTGGTTCATGGACAGGGTAACTTCGGTTCCATGGACGGTGACCCGCCGGCCGCCATGCGGTACACCGAAGCCAAGCTTTCCCGGATCGGAGACGAGATGCTCCAGGACCTGGGCAAGGAGACGGTGGACTTTGTTCCCAACTATGACGAATCCCTTACCGAGCCGGTAGTACTCCCTGCCGCAATGCCCAATCTGCTGGTTAACGGGTCCAGCGGTATTGCCGTCGGGATGGCCACCAACATGGCCCCCCACAACCTGAACGAAGTCTGCCAGGCCATTTACGCCTATATCGACAACCCGGATATCACCATTGACGAACTTGCCAAATTCATCCATGGGCCGGATTTCCCCACGGGGGGGATCATCTTCGGCCGCCGGGGCATACGGGAAGCCTATAAAACCGGTCGGGGGAAGATCCTGATCCGGGGCCGGTTTACCATAGAAACCGGCAAATCCGGCAAGGAAATCATCGTTTTCAACGAGATTCCCTACAACGTGAATAAAAAGCTCCTTTTGGAACGGATAGGCGATCTGGTTCGGGACAAGGTGATAGACGGCATAGCCGATTTTAACGACGAATCCGACCGGGAAGGCATCCGGGTTGTTATCGAACTGAAGAAAGGCGCCATTCTCAAGGTCGTGCTGAATCAGCTTTTCTCCAACACCCCGCTACAGACCACCTTTGGGATCATCAACCTGGCCCTGATAAACGGCAAACCCCAGTGCCTTAACCTTAAAGAACTCATCCACTATTTTGTGGAACATCGGGTGGAAGTGGTTACCCGGCGTACCCGCTACGAACTGCGCAAGGCCGAAGAACGGGCCCATATCTTGGAAGGCCTGGTTATCGCCCTGGCGAACATCGACGAAGTGGTGGCAATCATCAAGGCGTCCAGGGACATCAACGCCGCCAAGACCGGCCTACAGGAACGGTTTCTCCTATCCGAAATCCAGGCCCAGGCCATCGTGGATATGCGCCTGGGGCGGCTTACCAGCCTGGAAGTAGAAAAGCTCCAGCAGGAATTGGAGGAACTCAAGGTTCAAATCGCCTACTTGAAGTCCTTATTGGAGGACGGCGCCAAACTGCGGGGAGTCATCAAGGACGAAACCCGGAGTATAGCCGAAAGGTACGGAGACGAGCGCCGCACCGAAATCGTGGCCGGGGAAGTGGAAAGCATCAATATTGAGGACCTGATCAAAAAAGAAGAGATGATGATTCTCATTTCCAATTTAGGCTATGTCAAGCGGGTTCCCGTTTCTTCTTACCGCAACCAAGGCAGGGGCGGCAAGGGTATGGTCAGCGCCAAACTTACGGAAGATGACTTTGTGAAACAGATCTTTGTGGCATCCACTCACGAGTACATTATGTTCATCACCAGCGAAGGCAAAGCCTACTGGATGAAGGTCCACGAGCTTCCCGAAGGTTCCCGTACCAGCAAAGGAACCCATATCAAGAGTCTGCTTACGGTGTCGCCCAACGAGGATATAACCGCCATTGTGTCCCTTAAAGAGTTTACCGGCGGCGATCAGGGGCCTTACCTCTTTATGGGAACCGCCCGGGGGGTTGTTAAAAAAGTCGCCGTCGGCGAGTTCTCCAATGCCAAGACGCGGGGCATCATCGCCATTAATCTGGACAGCGGCGATAAACTGGTAAGCGCCCTTTTAACTACCGGTTCCGACGAAGTGGTCCTTATCTCCCGGAAGGGCCAGGCCCTGCGTACCGGGGAAGACCAGGTCCGGGTCATGGGCCGTTCTTCCCGAGGCGTTTCCGGCATGAAGCTGGGGGATGATGACGAACTGACCGGTATGCTCAGGGTGGACGACAGGGAGAAGATGCTCATCCTTTCGGAATACGGCTTCGGCAAGCGGGTGGAATTCAGCGAGTTCTCCATTCATGGCCGGGCTACCGGCGGCCAGAAGATTTACACAGTTACCGAAAAAACCGGTGAAATCGTAGGCTGTGTCAATGTCCTGGACAACGAGGAAATCATGTGCATCACGAGCCAGGGTAAGTCTATCAAGCTTAAAGTAGCCGATATACGGGTTATGGGCCGTTCCGCCCAGGGAGTAAAAATTCTCAGCATAGACAAGCCGGATTTTGTTACCGGCGTGGACCGTATCGTAAAGGAAGACGCAGACGGCGAATTCTAAAAAGCGCTGTACTCCCAAAACCATACGGAAACCTCTTTACGATTTCTACGGGTATCGGGTAGGAGGCTATCCATTATTTGAGTAGCCGTCCTCGTGGAAACTTCGTTTCCTCCACCACCGTGATTCATTTTGTCTGCACTGTCCCCCTCTGTGCTTTCCAATAGCTTACCACTTGGCATTCCCATAGGTTCCCTTGGGTTCCATCCTACTCCGCCTTGGGTAGTCGATTCTTTCCGTTAAATCTATAGAAGCTGTTCAAAAAACTGAAGTTTTGGAACAGCCTCGCTTGTATATAAATAGAGAAAATACTAGAATGCCTATTGAATTAATATTAATTATGGAGGTCATTTTATGTCAGGCATCGATTATGCGGCCCTGAAAAAAGGCGGCTTTATGCGTCAAAGGCAGAAAGATCATTTCTCCATGCGCCTTAAAGTCATCGGAGGGCAGCTCAGCGCCGCCCAGGTACGGAAAATCGGGGAGGTTGCGGACAAATACGGCAGGGGCTATATCCACCTGACATCCCGGCAGGGGGTAGAGATCCCCTTTATCGCCCTGGAGGATATCGACCGGGTAAAAGAAGATCTGGCCGCGGGGGGCGTAAATGTAGGGGTCTGCGGTCCCCGGGTGCGGACCATCACCGCCTGCCAGGGTTCCGGCGTCTGTCCCAGCGGGATAATTGAAACCTCCGGCCTGGCGGAGGAGCTGGACAAGCGCTACTTCGGGCAGGAGCTGCCTCATAAATTCAAGATAGGTATTACGGGATGTAAGAACAACTGCCTTAAGGCGGAGGAAAACGACCTGGGAATTAAGGGCGGGATCTTCCCCCAATGGGATAAAGGGGCCTGTACCTTTTGCGGGCTCTGCGAAGCGGCTTGCCCGGTAAAGCTTATCCTGGTGGACAAGGAAAACCGGGACCTCTCGTTCGACGAAAAGGGCTGCGTCTACTGCGGCAAGTGCGTAAAGGGCTGTCCCGCCGATGCCTGGAAGGGGAAGAACGGGTACCTCCTCTCCTTTGGCGGAATGTTCGGCAATGAAATCAAGGAGGGGCTCCATCTTTTGCCCCTGATTTTTGATACGGCCCAGGTCTTTAAGGCGGCGGATGCGGTTATCAATTTTTACCGGAACCACGCCAAGGCCGGGGAACGGCTCGGCAGAACCATCACCAGGGTGGGGACCGGGGGAGTAAAGAAAGAATTGGAGGAAGCGGTAGGATGAGCGATGCGGTAAACGGACAGGAACCGGACGCCAGGGTGGATATTACCACCGTGGTATGTCCCATCACCTTTGTTAAAATCAAGGTTGCCCTGGATGAACTGGATGAAGGCCAGATATTGGAAGTGCGGCTCAATGACGGGGAGCCCATCCAAAACATACCCCGGAGCCTCAAAGACGAGGGACACCGGGTGATCAGCGTTAACAAGGTCGAGGACGGCGCCTATCTGCTCCGGGTCGTCAAGGGCGGTTTATCAGGATGAACTTTACCGATGAACAGTTGGAACGCTATTCCCGGCATATCATCCTCAAGGAAGTGGGGGTCAGGGGCCAGAAACGGCTCATGGAAGGCAAGGTCTTGATCATCGGCGCGGGCGGCCTGGGAGCGCCCGCGGCCATGTACCTGGCCGCCGCCGGGGTGGGGACCATCGGCATCGCCGACGCCGACAAGGTGGAGCTTTCCAACCTACAGCGGCAGATCATCCACACCACCGCGGATCTGGAAAAACCGAAGGTCGAGTCCGC
>JAITBO010000378.1 GCA_031283505.1 Treponema sp.
CCGCCGCAGCAAAGGATATAGTGGTTATACGCCATGCTATGCTCCTACAATATCCGCTGCGGGCCGGTCTAATATGTGATTATTCAGTAATTCCCTGCCGATAAGGTGCGTTCTGACGATTTCCTTTGCGACCGCGCCGTCAACATTTCCGTAAATAACCGCCGGCATATCCGGTACGATAACTTCAACGGTCGGCTCGGAATGACACAATCCCATACAGCCGGTCTGCCGCACCAGCACTTGATCGACCAACTTATTCTCGTCGAGCGCCGCAAGGAACGCATCCAAAGTGAGCTTCGCGCCCGCGGCTATTCCGCAGGTGCCCATGCCTACGATGACCTGAATTGCTTTGCCTTCGACATCGCGGCGTTTAAGATCTAACTTCTTGGAATCCCGCAATGCGCGGAGTTCTTCCAAACTCATTTTAGCCATATTGTCTCCTTCCAATAGCTTGTAAAATAATCATGACCGAAACGCGGCGCGGCTAAACGCGGCGCGCTTTTAGCCGTCTTCCAACGAATTTAAATAATTTCCCAACAAAATAAGACTCGCCGTATCTTCCAAATCTCCCAGCGCGTCTATCATATCCGTTTTACGAACCGTATAATCAAGGTCGGGAAGATTTTCCGCGCCTTTACGGACACGATGAAGCACTATTTCTTTTGGGCCTTGAAACATAAGTATGGCGCGAAACATACCGGAAACATTCTCAAACGGAGGCATATCAACATTGCGGAGATCGAACCACGCGGTTGTTATAGTGCCTTCGCCCTTTTTTGACTGAATATCCCAGCCGCCGCCGGACTGCTCAGCCGTTTGGATCAGAAACGGAACGCCCAATCCGACTTTACGCTGAGGATGTTTTATCCCGTCCGTAACGAAAGGGTTTACAATCTCTTTCAACGTCTTTTCGTCCATACCCTTGCCATTGTCTTTCACACAAAATCGCAACTCCGCTTTTTCACTCGTCCACGTCTCGGCAATGGAAAGCTCCAGCATCTCCGCGCCGGATTCGGCGCCGTTTTGGGCAATATCAATTATAAGGTCTCCTAATGTAAAATGCACTTTTTCTACCGTTCCTATAAACGTTTTATTATCAAAAAATAGCTACCGGCCAGTCTCTCGTTTGCCATGCGTGTCTTATGCGTTCCGGTACTTGTCAAAAATAGCGGGGAGTTGATTCTTTGTCAGTTTTCCGTACGTATCGTTGCCCACAGTCAGAACCGGCGCCAAACCGCAACATCCCACACAACGGACTTCATCAATTGAGAAAAGACCGTCCGCCGTAACCTCGTCCGGTTTAATATTCAAAATTTTTCGCGCTTCTTCAATTAAGTCGCCGCCGCCCTTGAGGTAACAGGCGGTGCCAAGACATACGGACACCTTGTATTTACCCGGTTTCGTTGTCTTGAAGAAATGGTAGAAGGTAATGACGCCGTATATCCTCGCCAGCGGGATATCGGTCATGCGCGAAAGTTTCTCCGCCGCAACAGCGGAGATATATCCGAACGTTTCCTGCGTTTTATGCAGGATCATAATAAGACTGCCGGGTTTTACCTTCCATTCGTCAATGAATGAGATAAGTTCCTGCGGAAATTCTATGGTTTCATAGGAACAGTCTTTTGTTGACATGGATGCCTCCAATTTAAAGTATTCTAAAGTATGGTATATTTTATACTTAAAGCGAGTTTTACGCAAGCGTCATTAGCCACAGGATGCGCCTTTTTTGACAATTAGTATGATGAAACTTTTCCCCAAGAGTCGGCGCGGGTATGCCTCACTAGGGCGTGTTCCGCGCAAAATGTGCGCAAAGCGGCTTACAACCGTTCCACGCCGGTTTAGATTCAGAGGGAAAAAGCGGGCCGGACTAAAGCCCGCTCAGACCGCTCTTTTTTCATAAAACTTTTTGAAAAAGGTAAGTGCATACCCGCCGCCGTTCTGTCCCGTGTACCAGCCGCTTTGCCGAATGACTACGAGGCGTTTTCTCGATGTTGTCAATCCGTTTTTTCAGATTGATGCCGGGGAACAGGACTTGTTCTTCCGGCGCGCAATGAACGGGGGTTTTCAGCATCTCGATTTTCAGCACGGTGAAAGCGATGTCCGGCAGGAGTTTACGGAGATTTCCCGCCAGCGTTGTCAACAAGAATGGAAGCGCCTATGACTGTTTGTAGTTTGCCGAAAGGCAAGAAAGCCTGGATCATCGGCAGGTTTGCCCTTGAGCGCATCGCCCCGAAGGAGATCAATAAGTTCCAGATTGCCCCGCGCTTCCAGGTAGTAGTAGCGGAGGCTGTTCTATACCGAGTGTCTGCGTTCCCGCCGATCATAAAAAACCTGCTACGGACGGTCGAAGAGGGCGAAGCTCGTTTCCGCAATGGCGTTCATGGCCGCCCCCTGTTTTTTTTGTAGACACAAACAGCCTGGGTCATGATAAAATTCTTATTATGAACAAAGGCAAAAGCGACAAGATAACCTACAAACCCTACGAACAAGGGCAGGAGTACCTCATTCCCCCAGTGCGGTGGAACTCATCCCGGCGAACCACCTGGTGCGGCTGGTCAGCGAAGTAGTAGCCGAGATGGGTATAGAGCGGCTGCTGAGGAAGTATCAGGCGGGCGGCGGGGCGAGCCGGTACCACCCCGGTGATGATGACCAAGGGGGGTGTCTACGGATACCTGAGGAACGGCTGTTCATCGAGGATGCCGGCGAAGGGGGTGAGGGAAAACATCAGGTTTCGGTAGCTGGCCGGGGGACAGGAGCCTGACTTCAGGACAGTGAAGGATTTTCGCGGGAACCGGCTTACCGGAGTGAGGGAAGCGATCTTCGTGACGGCGGTGAAGCTGCTGCAAGCGAAGGGGTATAGCACCGTGGATCACTCCTTTGTGGATGGGACGAAGATGGAATCGGCCAGGGGGCGGTACCTGTTTGTGAGGAAGCAGAGCATAGAGCAGAACGAGCGGAAGCGGGAGGAGAAGCTGCGGGCGTAGATCACGATGCTCGACGCGGCGTGATGAGAAGGAAGAAGAGGGGGAGGGGGACCTTGAGGAACTGGGAGGGAAGGAGGGGTATTACGGGTGTCCAGGGGGGGATGCGGCTTGTCTTGCGGGGGCGGAAGCACGAGGAGAACCGGAGCGGGTATAAGGTACCGAGAGACCGGTATGCAGGTGAGAGCTGCACGTCCTGCCGGCTGAAGAAAGGGTGCACGAAGGCGAAAGGGAACCGGGTGCTAGAACGGAAGGCGGGGAAGGCGCGGGCGGGGCAGGAGGCATTGAGGAAACAGCGGTCGGTGGAAAGAGAGACGGTAGTTGGGCAGTTGCAAGGGAACCAGGGGTTCAGGAGGTTTCTGCTTCGGGGAACGGCAAAAGTCAGTACGGCATCGGGGTTACGGGCCTTGGGGTACACTATGAAACAGATGGACCGGATACAGAGAGAAAAGACGGCATAACACCGGGGTTAGTACCGGGCAAACTCCAGGAAAAACAAAGCTATCTTCATTGTTGTCATCCGGTGAAACCTAGGGCTGCCCAGAATGATTCTTCATGGACAGCCCTAGGTTCATTTGAGATGGGCCCCTTTTTCGATACCATGTTTGATGAGGCAACGCGCAGGCTTGACTGATACAACAACCCCGTGCTATAGGCCCGTGCGGGATGCGCGGCGCGGCGCGGCGCCGATTCACAAAAAGAGGGGTAAACATTAAAAGATGAAACGAGCGGACATCGGGGCAAGCCCGCAGGCGTACACGGCATAGAAGTTCGCTGGGCTATTCTTGACCGCCCGCCCGCGACCATAAAGGAACTGGTCAATTCTTCTTTCGACACCAGCACGCCCCTGATTCTGGACTTCGACGAACAGGATCGGGGCAAACATATCTATATGGCCGGTTCCTGGGAGATTCAGCGGGAAGGGGAAAAAGGACCTCCCGGCGCGATTGAAGAGGCGATAATTCCCTGAAACCGGCGCAAGCGCTGACCGGCGGCCGTTCTGCCTCGCGCGTCCAAAGGCACGAGGCAGAATAATGGAGAATGCATATAAGGGGAGTTAGGCGATTTTTTAAATTTTTCGATAAAATAGTTGACAAGAAAATTTAAAATGTTAAAATAATATTACCTAATGGGAAAAGGAG
This sequence comes from Treponema sp., assembly GCA_031283505.1. The sequence goes on from JAITBO010000378.1 coordinate 4,124, forward strand.
ATGTAAATGTATCGAGAATGGTTAAAAGATATTGATTTTTCTAAAAGAATACTTGAAATTGGACCTTTAACAACTCCAAATGTTAAAAAATCACCCGGCAGAAATGTTTTTTACGCTGATATAAGAACAACAGAAGAAGTAAAAAATTTCTATAAGAATGATCCCAATGTTGTTAATGATAATATCGTACCTATTGATTATGTAATCAATGGCACATACTCTGATTCATTAAAGAATGTTGAAAAATTTGATTATGTTATTGCGACTCATGTCATTGAACATATACCGGAACTTATATCATTTTTTCAGGATATTGCTGGTATTTTGAATCCGCCTATCGGGGCGGGGGGGGGGGG
>JAITBO010000050.1 GCA_031283505.1 Treponema sp.
TCCCCAAACGCGGAAAAAAAGCTGTCCCAATCATCCGTCGCCACCATGTCATAGCTTATCCCTAGCCCTTTTATCCTTTTCCTCAACTTTTTAGCCGTTTTTAAATCCCGTTTCCCCCAAACAGCGAACCTCTGGTTCGACGCCACGATTTCCTCACTTTCCCGATGATACGCGTAAATAAGCCACACTTTGTTCTTCTTTTCCCCTACATACGTCCACAATTCATCTGTTTCAATCATAGTGGGTTTGTTTCGGTTTTATCTTGTATTTTGTCGATTTAAGCACTTTTAGGACTGTGGTAATGCTTATTTCGAGTATTTTCCCCACGTCCCATATGTCAACTCCTCTGACCGACATGATTTTTATCATGTTTTTAACCCCTGAAAGCGTTCCCCGATAGGTTCGTTCAGGATCCCTTATGAATTGACGGCCGCAATTTTTGCATCGGTAATTGCGGATTAAAATCCGATGTTTAACCCTTGTTCTTTTTTCCGTTTCTGGTTATGTTAGGGCTGTGGCAATGGGGGCACTTGATTTCTATGGTGGTTTGCATCATTCCATAGTATTTCTTTGTGCCCCTGTTGTCTTTACCCCTTTATCATACTTTCTAGATCACCTTCCTAATTCTTTATGTCATAAGGAATTAAAGGCGGATCTACCGGACAGCCGGAGTCCTTAACCATCGAGTATCTAAAAAATAGCGGATAAACCCGCTTTTAATGTCATTTTCCGGGGTTAAAGATTATGGCAAAACTCCCTTTTTCGATTTTTCGCCGGGCCGGGCGGTGGTATTGAAATACTGGCTCCCCATAAAGTAATATTGCTTCCGTTGTTCCGTATGACCCGCGAAGGAGGCCCCTCATGATTCTTGCCTGCGGCGAGGCGCTGATAGATATGGTCCCCAGGACATCCCCGGAAGGGGAAACCCTTTTTCTCCCTTGTCCCGGCGGCAGTCCCTACAATACCGCCATTGCCATAGGCCGGCTCGGGGCGTCCGTAGCCTTTTTGGGAAGGCTTTCCACGGATTTTTTTGGTGAAACCCTGATAGACCGGCTCTCCCAAAATAAGATCCATACCGGTTTTATCGTCCGGTCTCAGGAGACTTCCACCCTGGCCTTCGTCAAACTCGAAAAAGGCAGGGAACCCCAATATGTTTTCTATACCCAGGGAAGCGCCGACCGGTCCCTGACCCAGGCGGACTTGCCCGCGTCCCTTCCCCCGGAGGCCAGGTGCATACTCTTTGGGTCCATCTCTCTGACCATGGAACCCGTAGCCTCCTCCATCGAGGCTCTGATACGCCGGGAGGGGGGACGGGGAAAGGACGCGCCGGTCATCTCCCTGGACCCTAACGTGCGGCCTTTCATGATCCCCGATACGGCGGCCTATGTCAAACGTTTTGAGGGCTGGGCGGCCTGCTCGACCATCGTCAAGGTTTCCGAAGCGGATTTTGATTTTATTTATCCCGGCCTGGGACTGGAAAAATCCCTGGAGAAGGTCCTGTCCATGGGGCCGCGTCTGGCAGTCGCCACCCTGGGGCCTGGAGGCGCGCTGGCCCTGCTCAAAAGGGAGGACGGAACCACGCTCAGGGTTACCGCCCCGGTAGTCAAGGTGCCGGTAGTGGATACCATAGGTGCGGGAGACGCCTTCCACGGCGCTTTTCTCGCCTGGCTGGAACTCCGGGGCCTCATGTCCCGGCAGGCCATAGGCGCTCTGGCGGAAGGCGATCTCTACAACGCCCTGTTCTTCGCCAATAAAGCCGCGTCCCTGGTCTGTTCACGCCAGGGCGCGGAACCGCCGACCCTTGCTGAAACGGAGGCTCTCGCCTGATGGGGGGCAGCGTTTTCGGCACGATTTTTACCGTCGCCACCTTTGGGGAATCCCATGGACCCGCCCTGGGTTGCGTCGTTGACGGCTGTCCCGCCGGCGTCCCTCTCTCCGTGGAAGATATACGCCGCGAACTGAGCCGCCGCCGTCCGGGAGGCGGGGGGCCAGTAACCACCCGGCTGGAGCCGGATGAGCCGGAAATCCTCTCCGGCATTTTTGAGGGTAGAACCCTGGGAACCCCTATCGCCGTCATGGTGCGTAACACTTCCCAGCGTCCGGGGGACTACGACAGTCTGAAAGACGTATACAGGCCGGGCCACGCCGACTGGGTTTGGGAAGCCAAGTACGGGTTTCGGGATCACCGGGGAGGCGGCAGGAGTTCCGGACGGGAAACCCTGGGCAGGGTTGCCGCAGGCGCGGTAGCCAAGGCGTTCCTCGCAGGATTCGGCGTTGCGATCCGGGCGTGGACCTCCTCGGCGGCGGGAGTAGACGCCCCTGGCCCCGGAGAGAGCGGCTTTGACCTTGACGAAGCGGAATGCAACCCCCTGCGGGTCCCCCACCGGGAAACCGCCGGACGGATTCTCAAGGTGATAGAGGAACTTCGTGCCCAAGGGGACAGCGCCGGCGGCGTTGTTTCCTGCTTCGTGACCGGCCTTCCGCCGGGCTTGGGGGACCCGGTCTTCGGCAAGCTGGACGCCCGGCTTGCCGCTGCCATGCTTTCAATAGGGGCCGCCAAAGCCGTTGCCATCGGTTCCGGGTTTGCCGCCGCTTCTTCCCGGGGTTCCCTTCAAAACGACAGCCCTGTGCCGAAAGGCGGCGTCCCCAATGACGATGGCAATGCGGACGGATCTCTTCCTCCGGGAATCCCCGGTTTGGAATATGAAACCAACAACGCTGGCGGCATTTTGGGTGGAATTTCTACCGGGATGCCTCTGGAATTCACCGTAGCGTTCAAGCCCGTAGCCTCAATCTCTGGGCGGCAAAAGACGGCGGACCGGGCGGGAAACCTGCGGGACTTGATGATTCAGGGCCGCCACGACGTATGCGTCTGTCCCCGGGCGGTTCCGGTAGTGGAAGCCATGGCCGCCCTGGTGCTGGCGGACCTCTTCCTCCTCAACCGGACCTGTCAAGTCCTGAAATAGGTTGACAGATTTTTATGCAACCCGACGGCTTCACACCGCCTCTCTGAGCGCTTTATTTTCCTTCCGCAGGCGGACCAGTTCCTCGTCCTGTGACCGTCCATGTCCGGGGAAGGGCGGCAAGCCTGTGCTTCCCGCTTCCCGTGCCTGCTGTATCCACCGGTACAATATGTTTTCGTTAACCCCTAAATCCACGGCTATCTAGAGTCTGTCCACAAAGTCGGTTACTTTGTGGACAGGCCTTGTATTTTTTCACCTAAAGGTTACGAAAATGCAGATTTTAAGGTAGTCTGTCTATAATGTGTCTACATTATGGACAGACTCTATCTAGCGCACCGGCTTCTCAAACTTCTCTGCCAGCGCTACTGCCTCGACCTTGAATTCCTGCGATTATATCTTCCGCTTATCTTTATATCTACCAGATGGGGTAAGGTCCAATACAGGACAGGGAGGATGAGCTTACATGACAAAGTAAAGTCCGATACTACCCGAACCCTGTGGTGTAAATGCGACGGTTAGATGGGACGAAGGATTACTTGCTCTTACTCGGGGAGATCTGAACGGTACGCACGGTGGTGTGAGAAGACGGCTACTCAATTAATGGGTAGCCGCTACTTGATCCCTTCCACAGCACCCAGGGAACCGGTAGGCTTCACCCTGATCCCGCTCAAATAACGATCCGCTCGTCTTTGGCATAGCATACTTCGCTTATAAAAAATAAGTACACGATAAATGTACAGTACCTTTCGGAAAACCGGAGTTTTTCGCTAATTCCTTATCCTGTAAAGAGATAAGTCTTTGAGAGACGCGGGACTCGAACCCACCACCTTCAGCTCCGGAGGCTGACGCTCTATCCAGATGAGCTAGTCTCTCTCTGTATGCTTGG
>JAITBO010000065.1 GCA_031283505.1 Treponema sp.
TAAATCCGGTTTTCTCCTGTTTTCTCTGTGTAACTCCGTGCCCACAGTGGTTAAATTTCTTCAAAATTCCGCTAATTTGACGGCATTTACTCGGTAAAAAAGTAAACGCCGATGCCCTGTAGGCTTGTCAATTGAGGATGATACACGCTACATTTATGCTATGTTTGAAAAGTTAGTCAAAGCCCTGTTTGGTTCCCAGCACGAACGGGATCTCAAGGTGCTTTTACCTATATTGCACCGGGTCAACGAAAAAGAAGCCTGGGCGGTTTCTCTTCCGGCGGAAGAATTTCCCCGGATGACCGGCCTTTTCAAGGAGCGGTACGCCGAGGGAGAAAGTCTGGACGCCATGCTCCCGGAGGCCTTTGCCCTGGCCAGGGAAGCTGCGCGGCGTAATCTGGGGGAACGGCCCTACGACGTGCAGGTTCTGGGTTCCATCGTACTCCACCAGGGGAAGATCGTGGAGATGAAGACCGGGGAAGGCAAGACCTTGATGAGCGTTGCCGCGACTTACCTCAACGCCCTCTCCGGCAGGGGGGTCCATGTGGTCACGGTGAACGACTACCTTGCGGGCCGTGACGCCGACTGGATGCGTCCGGTTTTCAGCTATCTGGGCCTTACGGTGGGGACCATTCTTTCCGACATGGACAACGAAAGGCGGAAACAGAACTACGCCTGCGACATCACCTACGGGACCAACAACGAGTTCGGCTTTGATTACCTGCGGGACAATATGCGCTGGGACATAGACGGCCGGGTACAGCGGGGTCATGTCTTTTGCGTTGTGGACGAGATAGACTCCATCCTTATAGACGAAGCCCGGACTCCCCTCATTATTTCCGGGGCCGCCGAGGACGACACCTACAAATACGCCGAGGTTGACAAACTGTTGGGAACTTTGCAGGAGGTTCAAAAGAAGAAGGACGGCGACTATCCCGACGAAGCCCAAGGTGAAGAAGTTACCGGCGACTATAAGCTCAACGAGAAGAACAAGAGCATATCCTTCACCAACGGGGGGCTTGCCAGAATTGAGGAACTTCTCCAAAAACGGAATCTCATCAAAGGGGCTATCGTAGACGAGGAAAATTTTGAGTACCTTCACTATTTTACCCAGGCTCTGCGGGCCCACAAGCTCTTTCACCTGGATGTGGACTATGTGGTGCAGGACGGCCTGGTCCAGATCGTGGACGAGTTCACCGGACGCATTCTCTATGGGCGCCGGTATTCCGACGGGCTCCACCAGGCCATAGAAGCCAAGGAGCGGATCAAAATCGCCCAGCGGAACCGGACTTTGGCGACCATCACTTTTCAGAACTACTTCCGGCTCTACGAAAAAATTTCCGGCATGACCGGAACCGCTGACACCGAGGCGGTGGAATTCAATAAAATCTACAACCTGGACGTGGTGGTGATCCCCACGAACCTGCCGGTTGTCCGTAACGACGAAGACGACGTGGTGTACCTCAACGAAAAGGACAAATTCAACGCCCTGTGTGACGAAATCGCCGGGGCCTACAAACGGGGCCAGCCCCTCCTTGTGGGCACGGTGTCCATCGAGAAGTCGGAGATCGTCTCCGGCCTCCTTACCCGCCGGGGAATACGCCACGAGGTACTCAACGCCAAGAACCACGCCCGGGAAGCGTCCATCATTGCCGAGGCCGGCACCAAGGGCGCGGTGACCATAGCCACCAACATGGCAGGCCGGGGGACCGACATAAAACTGGGGGGCAACCCGGAACACCGGGCCCGCAAGAAAGCGGGGACCGACGCGCCGCCTGAGATATACGCCCAGTGTCTCAGGGAGGAGTACGAAAAATGGCGGGCCGACTATGAGGAGGTAAAATCTCTGGGCGGCCTCTACGTCATAGGCACGGAACGTCACGAAAGCCGCCGTATAGATAACCAGCTTAGGGGACGGGGTGGGCGGCAGGGTGATCCGGGACGGTCCAAATTCTTCATCTCCATGGACGATGAACTGATGCGCCTTTTTGGGGGCGACAATATCAAGGGGATCATGTCCCGGATCGGCATGGAAGCCGGGGAACCCATCTACCATCCCTGGCTGAACAAAAGCATAGAAAAAGCCCAAAAAAAGGTGGAAGAACGGAACTTCGAGATCCGCAAACACCTCCTGGAATACGATGATGTTCTCAACCAGCAGCGGAAATTCATCTACGAGCAGCGGGATGCCATTCTCAGGGACGCAAACCTTAAAGCCAGGGTGAACGAGGCTTCCGCCGATATGGTCCGCACCGCCTTGGACGCTTACCGGAACACCCAGCGCCGGAGCCAGGACGAAGCCCTTTTGGAACTGGCCGCGAACCTCAAGACCCGGTTCGGCTACATCTTTCCCCTTGGGGGGGAACCGGGAACCAAAGATTCCCGCGAAGCCTTTGCTGCGGAAAACCTTGAGGAACGGATACTCCGGGACCTGGAAGAAGACATTAACGGCAAAGAAGCCCTGGTGGGAGAAGCCAACCTCAACTCTTATATCAGAATGCAGTACCTCCAGTCCATAGACCGCAAGTGGCTTGATCACCTGGAGAACATGGAGGGCCTGCGGGAGGCGGTGTACCTCCGGGGTTACGCCCAGAAAAACCCTCTGACGGAATACAAGATCGAAGGGTTCCAGATTTTCGATGCCATGCTGGACACCATACGTTCGGAAATCGCCTCCAGGGTTCATCTGGTAAGGATACAGGCGGCGGGCGACCGGGAGACCAGGGTCAGGTCCTCCGCTACGGCCCAGTCGGCAAGCCACGGCTCGCTGGGGGCTTTTGCTGGTGGTTCCGTTTCAACCGGAGGCGCTTCCGGAGGCCGCGGGAGACCGGGGCCGGCCCAAACCCAGGGCGAAGCGGTTACGGTGGTCAGGGCGTATCCCAAGGTGGGACGGAACGATCCCTGCCCGTGCGGTTCGGGGAAAAAGTACAAATTCTGCCACGGGCAGTAAGAGTGGAAGCCGCATCTTAAAATTTTCTGTTCTTTTGTAATCGTTACAGCAAGAAAGAATGCCTGGGGTGGTATTGCTGAATTTCCCCTCTCTGCGGGGAGGGGAAAATTATGCACCGGATTACCTCCGGCTCGTTTTACTCATCTAAAAAGTCCTGACCGGTCTGACGCGAAGGTATTCGTAGTGTTTTCCCTTTGATTCGGTATTACCACCAGTGAAAAGATCAATGGCGCAGGCGTCTTCCTGTGTGTCTGCCGTAGAAGACCAATACAATTCATCCACAAAAACGCCTAACATCTGTTCATCAGTTATTTGAACACCCACATCGTACTTGTTCGTGTCTAATTGACATTGGACGCTGAGCCCTGTTCGTGTCCTGGTTTTTCTTATCAAATCCACAATCGTTTGATAATCTGTCAAGGGTATTCCTCTCCAATTCATGCTGATGAACGGAAATAAACCTCCCCGCCCTGAAGTCGCAAACTTTGCGGCGGGGAGGTTCATCGGGCTGGGGGTACGGCAGGCAGGCGGCTATATGCCGAACACGGCATGGAAAATAGCGCCCCCTTTTATAATAAAAAGTGAAGAATTAGGAGTGAGAGCCGCAACTTGTTGCACTTGGCGGATTTTTTGCGGCAGCAAGCGCAAAAACTTCGATTTATGGGCTGCTGTCTTAGCGCTACGCGCTACTCAGGGTGTTTGCAAGGTAAAAAATCGCCTAATCGGCGATTTTTGTGGGTTTATGCGTAAAGCGCAACAAACTGCTAGCAAATAACCGGAGCGATTAAACCGCTACCAGCTTATTTAACCCCCCGCCGGCGGGACCTGGCAAATAGCAAGGACACCGCCACCGGCGTACTTAAAAAGCGGCTGGCCGCCGCCGCTTGACAGTGGGAGGGGGATTTTTTATCCTGAAACGTATGGGAAACAGGGGTGGGGGCCTAAAGAGTGTGTGCATTATAGGCGCCCTTACCATCATTATTAGCGCCGGAATCGGCGCGGCGCTGGGCATCGCGCTGGCGGAAACCGTAAATATCATAAATCAGGAGAATTTCGAGGAATTCGCGCCCGCCCTGCCGACAAAAATCCTCGATATACACGGCGAACTGATCACGGAATTCTCTGCCGATGAAAAGCGCGAACTTGTCTCTCTTGCCGACCTGCCCCGTCACCTTATCTTTGCCGTACTTGCTCGTGAAGACCCGAACTTTTACAAACATAGGGGCTTTAGCATACGGGGTATAGCCCGCGCCCTGTACGGCGTACTGACAAAGCAGGCGCTGGGCGGCGGCTCAACCATAACTCAGCAGGTGGCCGGCACCCTGTACACGGACAGGTCGGAGCGCACTATTTCCCGCAAAATACGTGAACTCTGGTGGGCGTTGCAGATAGAGCGGCGCTACACCAAAAATGAAATCCTTGAAATATATCTGAATTACATGTATATGGGTCCGGGCGTCTACGG
>JAITBO010000111.1 GCA_031283505.1 Treponema sp.
ATACCGCTCGACAAGCAGTGAGGGCGAGTATTCTCAAGTTGGTTCAACAAGCAGTCCCTACACTTCCTATACCGATACGGGACTGTCGCCAAACACGACCTACTATTACAAGGTGTCCGCCTATAACAGCTCTTACGCGGGAAGTGCAAGCGAAAGCCTACCGTCGTTAACTTCTGAGACAACGAGGGTAGCCTTTCCTTTAAACGTAAGCGCAACGGCGGCGGCGTCAAGCAGTATTACGGTATCATGGGAGCAGGTTTCCGGCGCTACAGAGTACAAGGTATACCGCTCGACAACCTATTACGGCACGTATTCTCTGGCGGGAGATTCGACCTCTACTTCCTATGCCGATACGGAACTGTCGCCAATCACGACCTACTATTACAAAGTGTCCGCCTATAACGGCAAGGGAGAAGGCGCACAGTCATCGTATACTTACGCGACGACGAAGCTAGGAATACCTTCAATCGTAACGGCAACGGATTCAAGCAGAAGCAGCATTACGGTGTCGTGGAATTCGGTGTCTAATGCAAGCTACTATTATATATACCGCGCGACAAGCAGTGACGGTGAGTATTCTCAAGTTGGTTCAACAAGCAGTTCCTACACTTCCTATACCGATACGGGACTGTCGCTAAACACGACCTACTATTACAAGGTGTCCGCTTATAGCAACAACTACAACGAAGAAAGCGCACAGTCACCGGATTTCCCGTGCACGATAACCGTTACGGCCGCGCAGGTAACGGTCAGCTTCACCGAACCCAAGGATGAAACCATTACCGTGACCCAAAGCCAGAATGATTCCGGCGTTTTGACCGTATCCGTAAGCGGTTCATTTAGCAGCTACCGGTGGTTCCTGGACGGCGTTCCGGTGAAAGATGAAACCGAAAGTTCCCTTACCCTGGACATAGGGGAACTTGCGCCTAAACGGCATGAATTAACGGTATTCGTAACCGACGAGAAGAGCGTGCAATATGCAAAAGCCCTGCGTTTTACTGTTTGGAAATAAGGAGGATTTAGAATGAAACGTATTAAACAGAATCTTATGTTTGCCGCTTTGGCGGTCTTCGCTGCCCTGACCGCATCTTGTTTTACGCCCTTTGACCCGCCCCCCTCCGTTACCGCGGAAGGCGCGGGACGAGTGGTCCTTACGGTCTCTTCTGGGCAAGCCGGCTCTGCCCGGACCGTTCTGCCCGGAAAAAATCAAGTCTTTAACCGTTATGAACTGGTCTTTAGCAAAGAAGGCGAGGAAGATGTTACGCCCGCTAATACTACAGACATTACCGGAGCCGGGGTAAGCCAGGATCTGGCCGCCGGAACCTGGACCGCCGCGGTCAAGGCCTACAACCGCTTTACGCCCACAGGGGGGGAGGAAAAAGAATACCTGGCCGCTCGTGGCAACGCGGAGGTATCCATAACCTCGGGAGCGATTACTCCGGTGACGGTACACCTTGAGCCGGTGATGGAGACCGGGGTGAAGGGTATCTTTAGCTATACCGTGACTTTTCCCTCTGTAGACGCCGCCGCCGTGACCCTGGGAACCGGTTATTCGGCAAGTTTGGAATCGGGAACGAATGTTTCCGTGGAAGTAGAACCCGGCTATTACGACCTCACCATCACCCTGAGCAAAGCCGGGGCCATAATCGCCGGGGCCGCAGAAACGGTGCATATCTATTCCGGCCTGAAGTCGGAAGCGGAATACATCTTTGGCAATGATTTTTCCCTTTTAAAGGGTCCCGGCGACAGCGTAACGGCAACGGCGCAATCGGCAACCAGCATCCTTGTTTCATGGGACGGCGTTTCGGGCGCCGAAAGCTACAACATATACCGCGGTGACAGCGTGGACGGCGAGTATACGCTGGTAACGTCGTCAACAGGAACATCGTATACCAATACGGGATTATCCGAAGATACGATCTATTACTACAAGGTAAGCGCGGTAACCGGCGGAGTGGAAGGACCAAAATCAGACTGCATTTCTGCGGCGACATTGGTGCTGGCGCCATCCGGCATAACGGCAACGCAGCTATCGTCAAGCGGCGTCCTTGTTTCATGGAACGGCGTTTCAGGCGCTACAATCTACAAGGTATACCGCTACAGCGGCAGCTACCCCAACTCCGATTTGTTTGTGCCGGTGGGTTCGTCAACGGAAACGTCGTATACCGATACGGGATTATCCCCAAGTACAACCTATTACTACAAGGTAAGCGCGGCGGGCAAGGCGGTGGAAGGCTCTCAATCAACAAGCTATGCTTCCGCAGCGACAATGAGCGAGGCCGAGGATACAACGATAGAAGGGGTGTATATCGGGATTATTTCTTTTGCGGGAACGGCAAGCGACTTGGGTCTCGTTCGTCTTAACGCATCGGGAAGAACCACGCTTCTCAACCAGCTTGATGATAGTTACACCATTGCGTCTCAAAGCGGTACCGCGCTCTTCTATGCGGTTCATAAGGCATTGGCTAATCTCAAAAGCAGGGAAAACCGGTATCCCGCGGACCTTGAGTCGGTGAACGTGCTTACCTTTACGGACGGGCTTGATAACGCGTCAACGGGAAAATCCGCAGCCGATCCGATTGAAGAACAGACCTTCGATACCGATAATGAGTATACCACGTATTTGAGCGAACAAATCGCCGACCGCACCATAGCGGGCAAGTCCATTAGCGCATATTCCGTAGGCGTCAGGGGAGACGATGTTGCTGATACCACAAAGTTTGGGAACGATCTGGAGAAGATAGCCGGTACGGGGAACAGCCGGATCTTAACGGATTTTGGAGACCTGCAAACGACTTTTCAAGGTATCGCCGACAGCTTGCAGGTAATGCAGGTGCTCAATACTACATTTACGATGAAAACCACCCTGCTCGGAAGCGGTACCAAGGTGCGCATGACCTTTGACGTAACCGGCACGAGCGCCTCGGATGCCGCGGCGTCGTCAAAATATATTGAAGGTACCATAACCAGAACGGGAACGGGAACAAACATGGCGTATACCTTCAATACCATAACCTACGCTGGCGGGCTTGGTTCGGAGCAAGGGGCAGGTCCCATAACCGGCGTTATAAACGGTTCGGAGATTAATTTCGCGTTTACCGGCGTTGACGGCTATATTCCGGCCAGCGATGAATCAAAAGCGAAGCAATGGCTTATGCCTTCCGACGCGACGGCGTGGCAAAGAAACAGCGAGTATTCCGTAACCGGCGCGACGACTACCGAGATTGACTCGCTCTCCTCGATTATTTATCTGGTGCTGGATTCCAGCACATCCTTGGATACGACGAATATCGGGCTGATTAGGAGCGCGGCGAAAGCTTTTATCAATTCCCTTTATAGTCAGATCTATATGCTTGTTCCTTCCGGCGTAAGCGCAGCTACGGCGGGTTCAAACAGCGTTACGGTATCGTGGAACCGGGTTTCCAGCGAAAACAGTTCTAATAGCGTAAACGGCTATTATATATACCGCGCGACAAGCAGTGACGGCCCGTATACGCGGTTGAATAACAACTATACCACTTCCTATACCGATACGGGACTGTCGCCAAACACGGCCTACTATTACAAAGTGTCCGCCAATATTTACACCAGTTATTACGATTCATGGGAAGGCGCGCAGTCATCCTATGCCTCCGCGACGACGAGTCCGTCCGCTCCTTCCGGCGTAACGGCAACGGCGGTGGATTCAAGCAGCATTACGGTATCGTGGGCTCAGGTTTCCGGCGCTACAGGGTACAAAGTATACCGCTCGACAACCTATTCCGGCACGTATTCTCTGGAGGAAGATTCGACCTCTACTTCCTATACCGATACGGAACTGTCGCCAATCACGATCTACTATTACAAAGTGTCCGCCTATAACGACAACGGAGAAGGCACACAGTCATCGTATTTTTTCGCGAGGACGAAGCTAACTACACCTTCAAACGTAACGGCAATGGCGGCATCTTCAAGCAGTATTACGGTATCGTGGGATCATGTTTCCGGCACAAGCTACTATTATGTATACCGCGCGACAAGCAATGACGGCACGTATACTCTTGTGACTGATTCTGTCTCTTCTTCCTCTGTTTCCTATACCAATACGGGACTGTCGGCAGACACGACCTACTATTACAAGGTATCTGCCTATAATTCCAATTATGGGGAAAGCACGCAGTCATCTTACGTTTTCGCGACAACCACACAATAAGTATACGCCTGTGGCGCTTGGCGTTCCCGCGTTCTAGTGACAAAAAGCCCGGCCTTGCCGGGCTTTTTGCTATTGCGTATATGCTTTGCGGTAATTGATATATCCTCTCTTTTAGATTAATCAATCTGTCGGCGTGAATTTGCGGACACTTTTTTTATGAGCGGGTAAAGGCGCTGACCAGCCGGAGACGAAGCGAGACCATGGAAGGGATACTGAGGGAACAGACTATCCTGTTACAGGGATGGTTGGGTATACAGTATAGCGGACATAAAGACATATCAGAAACGGATAAACGAATGGCTGGGACGGCGGATACGGCAAATATAGTGGAAACGCTGGAAACGGGTAAGGACGCGATGGGAGAACCTGATGAAGCTATAGGTTGGCAAGACTAAATGTACCAATATCTCCGTGCAACTCCGTGTACCCCATGGTAGTTTTTCTCTAAGAAACTGTACAGTTCCTTGGGGCAATTATGGGGTAAAAAAAGTAAACGCCGATGCCCTGCGGCCTCCCTTGAACAGTCCCGGCGCTATGGGGTATTCTGTCGTCAGGAAATATTTATGCCTAAAATTGAAGTAAACGAAGAAGTTTTTTATGCCCTGGCGGGAATAAACCGTGAGGATGCCGGGGAAGCCGCAAAGTCTTCTTTGGAAGAACTCCTGAGCTATGCCAAGGCGGAACTGGACTCGGACCCCTGGTCTGGGGACGAGGGGCTTCCCCCGGAAGAGCGGACGCTTAAAATAGAGTTGAACGACACCAACCGGCCCGATCTCTGGGCCACGGCCGGATGCGCCCGGCAGCTCCGGCTCGTCAACGGCGGAAAGCGTCCGGAGTACCCTTTCTTCTCGTCTCCGGGCGGAACCAGACCGGCAAGCCGGAAGGTGACGGTGGAAGCTTCCGTTAAGCAGGTCCGGCCCTATTTGGCGGGTTTTATCGCCTCCGAAAAAGCCGTCACCGACGCTTCCCTGAGGGACATGATCCAGACCCAGGAGAAGCTTGCCTGGAATTTTGGCCGGAAGCGCCGGACCATCTCCATGGGTATCTACCGTACCGCCATTATCAAGTGGCCCATCGTTTACAGGGCCGTGGATCCCGATTCGGTTTCCTTTGTGCCCCTTCAGTGGGACACGCCGCTTACCCTCCGGGAGATTCTCAGGCAGCATCCCAAGGGGAAGGAATATGCCTTTATTCAGGAACATGAGCCTCTTCACCCTCTGCTTCTGGACAGCACGGGCGGTATCCTCTCGTATCCGCCCATCATCAACTCCGCGGATATAGGCGCGGTTCAGGTTGGAGATGCCGATCTGTTTGTGGAGCTTACCGGGACGGACCAGATCAGCGTGACCCTGGCGGCGTCCATCGTGGCCTGCGACCTGGCGGATCAAGGCTTTGTCATAGAGCCTGCGGAAGTGGACTACGAATACGAAACCCCCTTTGGCCGCACGGTTACGACCCCCTATTATTTCCAGGAGCCGGTGTTCTGTTCCCTTTCCCGCATCGAGAAGTTCGTGGGAGAAAAGCTGGACGCGGACGAATGTCTGGCGGCCCTGGAGCGGATGGGCTGCAAGGCCGAAAAAGCCGTATCCCTCGAAAAGGGCCGGCGGGAACAGGCTCCTGCGGAGGGCGTCAAGGTATATCCTCCGGAATACCGGAACGATTTTCTCCATGCCGCGGATGTAATGGAGGATGTGGTTATAGGCCGGAGGCTTAACACGTTCAAACCCGAAAGGCCCCGGGATTTCACCATAGGCCGGCTTACACCCATCACCCTGTTCAGCCGCAAGGTCAAGGAACTCCTGGTGGGAATGGGCTATCAGGAGATGATCTACAACTATCTTGGTTCCCGAAAGGACCTGGTAGAAAATATGCTGGGGGACGGTTCCCGCATCGTCAGGATTGCCAATCCCATGACCGAAAACTACGAATACGTCAGGGACAGCGTTCTGGCTTCCCTCATGATGAGCGAAGCCGCGTCGGGCCACTCGGTTTATCCCCACCGCATTTTCGAGATAGGGAAGATAGCTTGCCGGAATGACGCGGAAAATTACGGCGTCAGTACCCGGCAATATGCGGGTTTCCTCCAGGCGGACAAGGACGCCAACTTCAATATTGCCGCAGCCCAGCTTCAAACCCTGTTCTACTATCTTTCGCGGGAATATGCTGTGGAGGAGTCCGGGGACAGCCGCTTTATCCCCGGACGCGGGGCAGCCCTTCTTTACCGGGGCAAACCCGCCGGCGTCTTCGGTGAGGTTCATCCCGGCGTGCTGGAAAATTGGGGGATAACCGTCCCCTGTATTGCCGCGGAATTCGATCTGGACGCGCTGTTGTAGTTTCTTGGGATTTTTGGTTTTATTTTTATTCGTACTATGGTTATCGCCTTTGTTTACGCCGGTATGGGAAAGACAGTGGCTTGACTAAGTAATTATAACAGTATATGTATTAGTTTTATGCCATTAACAAACAAACATCTGGGTCCCTGGAGTTTCTACCGGGAGGCGATCACTATTGCTTTACCCGTAATGTTGCAGCAACTCATCATGAGTATGGTTTCCCTGATCGACAATTTTATGGTCGCCGGTCTTGGGGATGTCAGCATGGCAGCGGTAAACGTGACGAATCAGATCAACTTTATTTTTATTGTGATTCTTAACGCTGTCTGTGGGGCGGGCGGAATTTACCTTGCCCAGTTTAACGGCGCCAAAAATGCCGAAGGTATGCGTCATGCCTACCGGTTCAAGGTGATTTTCGCCTGCGGCGTGGCGGCAATATACTTTGTCCTTTGCTGGCTCATTCCGCGTCAGATGCTGGGTATGATGACTATGGGCAATGCCGCTCAGGGTGAAATCGTTGACACCGGTGTGCGGTACATCAGGCTCATTTCCTTTACCTTGTTCCCCATGGCGATCTCCGCAGCCATAGGTACTTCTTACCGTGAGACAGGCCGCCCCAAGATTCCTCTGATCATCTCCGCCGCCGCTACCATGGTGAATACTGTGGGAAACTGGTTCCTGATTTATGGGAACCTGGGCGCTCCCCGGCTTGAGGTGACCGGCGCGGCCCTGGCGACCATCCTGGCCCGGCTTGTCGAAGCGGCGGTTTTTTTGCTCTACACCCGTACTTCCCGTAAGGACAGGGCGCCGTTCTTTACCGGCTTTCGGGGAATATTTCAGGTGGACAGGCGTCTTATAGCGGAGATTCTCGCAAAATCGGGCATGATGTTTTTGTCCGAAGCTTCCTGGGTGAGTTCCGAAACCATCATGACCGCTCTCTACAACGGACGGGGCGGCGCGGAGGTAGTGGCCGGAATGGCCGCAGGCTGGACCATCGCAAATATTTTTTTCCTCCTCTTTGGCGGCATCGGAACCACCTCCGCAGTTCTGGTTGGCGGCAGCCTGGGAGCCGGTAAGCTTAACGAAGCCCGTAAGCGTGGAGAATGGCTCAAGTCCGGCTCCGTTGCCGCCGGCTGCATCATTGCTGTTGCCGGAGCCGGCGCCGCAACCGTCCTTATCCCTTTGGTGTTTTCCAACCTTACCGACACCGCCCGACATATCAGCCTGGGACTGGTCTATGTTATCATTTTCTATCTGCCCCTCTGGTCCCTGCTCAACGCCCAGTTCGCCATTTCACGGGCAGGAGGCGACACCGCCCTCGGTATGTACGTTGATGTCTCGGTGAACACCCTTATCTTCGTCCCCGGCGCCTTCGCCCTTGCCCTGCTCACCCCGCTGCCTCCGGTAACCATGTTCGCCATCGTAAAACTGTCGGACATCGTTAAATACCTGGTGGCCCGGTACTGGTACAAAAAGGAACGGTGGGTAAGAAATCTGACAAAAAGGACCTGACATTTTTGTTTGGCTGACGCAGGATCGCGCGGGAATGAGCCTCTGCGGAGCTATGTTAAACGGATAATCTAAGTCCATTCTTCAATTTTTTTCATTGAGATACCCCATTTAATTCCATCTGTACGATTTTTTGTATTACAGTACTTGCAAAAGGGAATTGATTTACTCAGGAATACAAGTATTTCACGCACATTTTTTACCTTATATATATCGATATAATCATGTTCACTCGCGGTTATAGTCTGCTCAAAACAGGTATTGAAGTATTCCATATATGCCGCCGTATGACACGTATACAATTTTCCATCTTTTAACTGAATACAGAGATTTTTTGTACGGCAGTCCCTAAAACTCTCTTCCCTATCTTGATTGCCATTTAAATCAATAGGAATACGATCAAATGTTTTAATGCTGTTATCAACTGGCCAGTACTCAAGATCAATATTGTATTCTTGCGTTATTTTTCTTATTGTATCGTCATCACGCTTAATTGGGTAATTGGTTATTATTATTGTTACTTTGTTTGTCTTGCAACATTCCCAAAATTCATGATTTTGATTTGGCAGCAATATCCCGTTGGTAACGATTTCTATCTGGTTGGAATTGAAATATTTCCCGGCAATATTTATTATGTTAATACAATCTGGATGTAATAATGGTTCTCCCCCCATTAAATGTATTTTTTCCACATGACCTTTTGTCAGTTCATATATCCTTTTACAATCCCGTTCAAAGGAATCACAGTCAATAAAATGCTCTTCGGCAATCGGTGAGAAATGTGAACAGCCTGAACAGTTAAGATTACAATGGTCAGTCAAATGTACTTCAAATTGCAATGTTTTTCTTGGACGGTTCTGATTCTCCTTGATAATTTTCCAATACCAGAAGCGAAGTACAGTTTGTATGTTTCTAGGCAACATTTTTTTTGCCAACTTTCCTGCCAGCCGGTTCACAGTCATCATACATATTCCTTATTGTTGAATATTGGCTTATACCCTATCCCATCTTGGATCGCCTTCATCTCATCGCTGGCAAATACAAGATCCCACAAAATACCGAGTAATATAGTCCTGCTTATGGAAAAATCATTACAGATTTTATCAAGTTTTTCCTTTTTTGTCATTTTGGTCTCCAAATTCTCAGCATATATTACTATACACTACATATTAAGAATATGTCAATACTCATTTTGTAGAAAAATATCTTGTTTAGTGAAATTTTATTCGCTATACTTTTTGATATGTTCGTCAATGATCGTATCAGGAAACTCCGTAAATACTTGCGGATGTCCCAGATTGAATTCGCCATTGCCACTTGTGTCAGCAATGGCTACATCGCCGAATTGGAAGGGGATTTCAGGAAGGTCAATGACCGGATTATCCGCCTCATTACCCTCACCTGCGGCGTTAGTGAATTCTGGCTTAAAACCGGAGAGGGGGAAATGTATCACAAAAGCCCAAACGACAAGCTCCAGCGGATGATAAGTCTTTTCAACGAACTCCCTCCAAAGTTTCAGGATTACGTGACGGTTCAGATCGAGGCCCTCCTTGAGGCCACCAAAAATCAATAAGTCATTCTGGACTTCACCCTCTACACACGGTTGGCCTCCGGCACCACCTCCTGCCTCAACAACTTGTCGAAAGTTTCCTTCGTGTTTTCGTAACCTATAGCGGTTTTAATGTCGGCAAGTTTAAGAGGGGGAGCGTGTGGATTCCAAAAAACAAAGGTATGACGATTCATGCGCAACGTTTTTTGATGCTGTTCCCCCTCGCTTCAGCCTTGCCTGCCGGTTCTGGAGTTTGCTTTGCAAACCCTAAAAGATTTGGAGCGCCAGTGGCAAGTCTTCCGCTGCCCCCACTTGTTTTCTGCGGGATATGGTATCCTTAACGTGTTGACAGTGGTATTAAACCAGGCTTTCGATTATGGCATTTCCGCGCAGGTCCTTATTTTTTCTACGTCTACCACAATGTCCAGGTTCTGAATCTGTTCCGTTATCTCAATATCGTTGCTGCCGCGTAAGTAGAAAAGCCATGCGCGTACCGGTTTTTCAAAAATATCGGATACCGCCTGGCTGTACACCGCAAGCTGTACATAGTGCCTTTCCGGTTCCTCGATACGATCCGTCTTAAAGTCCGCGATATGCATGACGCCTTCCGATTCAAAGAGGAGGTCGATCTTACCGGCGACAGGTATTTTTCCTGTTGTTGTATCTACTATGGTGATGATGGGGAATTCCGGTTCACGGTACGCCGCTTCCTGGCTGAGTTTTCCCAGGTTTGAAGCAAGGAAGCCCTGGGCCATATTTTCCGCAGCTTCACAGATAAGGGGAATATCCCTGTCTTCAAGCCGGGTCCGGATCCGGGGCGGGATTTGGGGCTCAACACCTTTGAGAAGAGCCTCCAGAAAACTGTGGACAAGGGTCCCAAAATCGGCAGCCTCAAGAGACGCCCTGTTCAGAACAGCGTCAATGGGATCGTCGTCCGCCGGTCTGCCTGTGGCCGGAGTGATGAAAGCGGATTCTCCGTCAAGGAAATTTTGCAGTTTGCTGGCGGCAAGAGACATCAGGGCCGGAAATGGGACAGCGGTTGCTTCGGTGCGGGTGTAGCATGATGCGGCGGCTTCAGCGGCTTTCGCCATGGAAACTGTTCCGCCTGAACGGGAGCGGCCTGCGGCAAGGCGGATTTCTTCTCTGGTACGGATTGGGATGACCTCAATGGCAAAAGGTTCTTCCCCGTCTTCCTCCGTGGCAATGACGGGAAGGAGCAAGTCCAGAAAGGACGAGGCGGTATCTTTGCTTTGTTTTTTCGCTTTAAGATAGAGCAGACGTTCTTTGACGGACTGAACCGTGTATTCGCTGTCAGGGGAATTTTCCCCATTCCCCTGTCCGTCCGCATCCCGGCTTTTTTTTTCGTTTTTATCCGGTTCCGGGAGGCTTGCGGTCAGGAAAACTCTGCTTTCGGCCCTGGTCATGGCAACATACAGAAGGCGCCTGAGTTCGGCGGTTTCTTTGCGGTTCTCTTCTTCCCGGCTTAGATTAAAGAAATAGTTTTCAAATTGTCCCGGAAGTTCTTCCGCCTGGGGAAGATTGAGGGTGAGGCCCCATCGTTCGTCAAAATAGGCTGTTTCCCTGTTGCTCCTGTTCTTTTTGACGCTGCTGCAGCAGTACACAAAAACTATCGGAAATTCCAGGCCCTTGCTCTTATGGATCGACATAATTCGTACACCGGTACTCTCCTCAAGGGGAGGGATGCTGATGTCGTCGAGCTTTTCTTCCATTTTGATTATGTCATTCATGTAATCCAGAAATTCTGCCAGGCTTTTACCCCGGCTGTCCATACTCCGTGCAGCCTCAAAAAAAAGATCAAAGAGTTCACCGTAGATTTGGGAGGCTTCCGACCAGATAGTTTCATAGCGGTAGCCCTCGCCGTACCAAAGCCTAGTCAGCAGTTCCGTGACCGGCAGGACACGGGCATCCTCCGCTAGCGCCCGGTACCGCTTTCTGGCCAGACGGTAGAGTTCCCGATCCTCAGGGGGGATCTCCCCCTCCAGGGCTTCGTCAAAGGGGACGGTACTGCCGTTGAGCAAGCATACCGACAAGGTGAGGTCGCTCAGGCGCATGAAAGGCGAACGGATAAGGGCCCCATAGGCAAGACGGTCTTCGGGATACGCCAGCAGCCGCAGGAACATGAGGAGATCGTTCACCGGTGCGTCGCTGAAAATACCCGCCGGACGTTCGGCGGTGAAAGGTACGCCAAAATTTTTGAATTGCCTTTCCAGGGAGCTTTGATGGGCGTAGGAACGCTGTAATATCGCAAAATCGCTGTACCTGCATGGCCGCTGCCGTACTCCCCCGGAACCCCGTTCGCGGACTTGGCAGCCGGAATCAACCATTTTTCGTATCCGCTCCGCGATGTACGCAGCCTCAAGCTCATAATCGGTGAGTTCTTTGGGATCATCCCGGGAAAGGCGGCCTTTGTCCAAAAAGCAAAAATGAACCAGAGGGTTTTGCCGGTCTTCCCCGGCATTTTCTTCCGGAACATTATCCGGGGCATAAACTCTGTGATAGGCGGCTTCAAAATCCGGGAGTTCCTCATTATCCGGCAGAAACACTGCGTCCCGTTCCGTAGCGCCAGCGGATTTCGGGACGAGGCCGCCGAAGATACGGTTAAAGGCATCGATGAGACGGGGGGTGGACCGGTAATTGCGCGCCAACTTCAGGACGCCGGTTCCGGTTTCCGGGATGTCCTTACCGTCGTGGACGAGGCTGCGGGCAAGGCTGCGGAAAACCGAAACATCCGCCCCGCGGAAACGGTAGATCGACTGTTTTTCATCACCTACAAAAAACATCACGTCTTCCCGGAGTTCTCCCGGAGCAGGAATACCGGCGGCGTTTCTGTCAAGGTTCTCGGCCAAAAGGAAGATAAGATCCCGCTGGAGGCTGTTGTTGTCCTGAAATTCGTCAACCATGACGGCTTTACAGGTGTCTTTGTAAACCTGCCTGATGTCCGGGTGTTCGGAAAGGGCATCTACCGCCAGACAGGCAATGTCGTCAAAAGTGAGGATTCCCGCCGCTCGTTTCTGTTTGTTGAATTGGCGCTGAAACTCCTCTGCCAGGAGAAAAATTTCCGCAGTAACACGGCTTTGAAGGGCGGTATTGGCGAAGGAACCAATGGCTTCATACAGTTCCCGTAATTCTTTGATGCTTTCCGTAATCACCGCAAATTCCCTGGAGCCTCCTACATTGAGGTTTACGGATTGCAGGCGGTTGAGCCAGGAGAAATATTCTGTGATGTTCCGCCTGACTGCGGCGTTGCTGCCGGTATTTTCCAACAGGGGAGCGATGTCCGGCTTTTCCGGCGGCGGTATTTTGAACAAATCCTGAAGGACCGTATACAGTTTGATGGTCTTTTTGGTGACTCCGCCGAGTTCTTCCCGAATGACAGAAACAATACCGGCGGCTTCCGCAGTTTTGCTGTTCCACTGTCTTAATATTTCTTCGTGCTGCCGCAGTATAAAGCCGCCGAAATCAGGGGGACGGCTTATGGGACTGTGCCTTAGTACGGTATCCGCAAAGAGTTCTTCCGCCACGATTCTGATCTTCCGGTCGGCGATAATGGCCTGAAGAGCCGGGTTGTCCCGGTGAGCCAGGACAAAGGGCAGGGCCGTGTCCATGGCAAGCTCCCGAACCCCCTGGTTGTCGCTTGTAAAATCGGGACTGATCCCATAACGGGAAGAAGCTGTCCGGGCCACGGCGGCGCTGAAGGCATCCATGGTGAGGATGCGCGCCTTGTGGAATTCTTCAATCCCTTTCCGCGCCCGCTCATTGTCCCGCCGGTCCGCCAGGAACGCGTAGATGCGGCTGTACATTTCATTCACCGCTTTGTTGGTAAAGGTCAGGGTAAGAATTTCGTCCACCTTGCAGCCCTTTTCCATTACAAGCCATGCATACCGGGAGGCCAGAACTTTAGTCTTTCCCGATCCGGCCCCGGCGGTTACAACGGTGTTATATTCGGCGGTAGCGGCCTTCTGTTGTTCTGGGTCAAGGCCGGTCAATAAATTTTCAGCGGACATGACTGCCTCCTCCTGCTTCACTGCCGGCAGCATTACTGCTATTATCGACAGTTTTTGTGTTTGCCGCGAAAGGTTTGGCGTTAAGGGTAAAGGTTGTACGGCAGAGGCTTCGGTAATCGCATTCCGAACAGACCTTCCAGTCGATTTCTGGAGGCGCAAAGTCCAGAGTGTTAATAGCTTCGGCAAACCTCCGGGTACAGCCGTCGAAGACATCCAGGGTTTCCTGATAGGCGTCACGGGTGAGGCCCCGTTTTTTCCCCGGAGAACCGATTATCGCGGTAATATCATGATTGTTGATACTCAGAAAACAGGCCGTCTCCACGGGAACCCCGGTTTTTGCCTCGTAAAGTTTGACGTACATGGGCATTTGAAAATCCCTGAGCGGTGAATCGTCCGCCCCGACGCTTTCGGCCTTTGAAGGAGGCGTACCGGTTTTATAGTCGATGATCACCGGTTTATCATCTGGGGAAACAGAAACCCTGTCCAGAATACCGTTGAGCAAGATACCGTCTTGTGCCAGGCGCAGGGGAAATTCCAGATCGGCTGCGGCGTACCCGTCAAAATAGAACGATTCGGTTTTAAGGAGCGTCTTGATCCTGCGGGTTATGGCTACGGCCTGGGAAACTACCAGAGGCACTGCCAAAGGACCTTGAAAAGCGGGGTAGTTCCGTGCGGCGGCAAAGGTAATTTCTTCTATCCATGTATTGTAATCGGCAAGCCGATCCTGCTTGAACACTCTGTCTTCGTCACGTATCCGGGCAAAGAGATCTTTCAATATCCCGTGGTAGAGCAGGCCCAAAGAAGCGTCATCCATGAGCTGGGCTTCCAGAACAAGGTCTCCGGCCTCAAATATTTTTTGACAGAGCCATTTGGCTGGGCAGAAGAAAAAAACGTTGAGGTCTGTGGTAGCCGATGCCTTTATCAGGCTCTGTCCGCCTTCATTTTCGTTCTGAATACACTGTTTTGCAAGAATTCTGTTTTCCAAAAGAGAGACGGCTGCCGTATCGCGAGGGAAAGGATATTTCAAAAATGAGTAGGGTTCCTGTCCCCTAAGGTTCAGAACAGTTTGCCAGTTTTCAAATCCTGATTTTTGTACTGAAAAAAGCCGGGACGGGAATGAGGCGTCCGTATCATAGGGAGAAAAACATCCTCCGGCTGCCCACCAGTTCTGTTCCTGTCGGAAAAAGTCGCCGGCTATGTCTTGTGAGGACGGCAAAACCGCAGTACTGCTGTCCGGTGTTTCAGGAACATCTGCCGCAGGAGGAGGCGATTCAAAGAACACGCTGTGGGGGATGGCCCAGCCGGAAAAAGTTTGTTCCGACGCGCTGATGTACAGCCGGGGAGTAAAGGTTTCCCAGGGACCAAGCCGGTAAAGGCGGAAGAAACTGCCCGACACATCGGCGTCTTCTGCGGCGAGTCCCAGGCGTTTCCGCTTGTCCTGGCGAAGAAATTTGAGGGGCTGGTAAAGAACGGTGGCGGCGTTCTGGGAAGCGTTAAGCACAAAATGGCAGGTAAAGGGAGCGGCGGCGGCAACCCTATAGGGGAAAATGTTCACACCGGCTTTTTCCTGAACAGGAACATATTTCTTTTCCCGGAGAACACCGAGGAAAAATTGAAAGGGCGAAGAGGGCGTGAGATCAGGGTACTTTTCCTCTATTTGAATAAGCGCCGAGAGTTCTTCGATGCAGCGGGCAAGAACAGCGTCCCCTTCATCGGTGCAGGCGTCCCGGCTCAGGAATCCTGTTGCCCCGGATTTTTTCTCCCACTTCCCCCGAAAAGAGAAGTAGTATTTCCGTATATCCCCAAAGGTACGGGCGCCGGTCATGGAAGAAAGAACATTTTTTAATTCCATGTAATACTGCCTGATCCGCTCTTCACGGCTTGTCGTTTTGAAGGCCTCAATCCATATATCCATCTGCCTTCCCTTGTCCTGGTAGGCGGAAACACAGTTGTTGAGGACACCGAAATTGATGAGAGCCTTGTTAAGTGATGGCTGGCTCCAGGGCAGCCTTTCGTTTAACAACAGAGACTTTAAGGCGGTAAAAGAAAAATTGTTCGACACACAGGAACCCGCCAGGGAGAACAGTTTTCCTGTTCCGTAATCCCCAAGGGGCCTGCCGGAACGGTGGCGCAGGGGAATATCGCAGAGGGACATTTCCCTGAGCAGATAAGGTTCCATGGATTCAAGGTCCGGCACGCTTACTGCCATATCTTCGTAGGGGACGCCCTGTTCTTCGTGAAGCCGCCTTATTTCCAGAATGACGGAGCGGATCTCCGCCCTGGAAGAATTGAAAGCGGTAAATGGCGGCGGGTCCGCCTTCTCCAGCCGGACGAGGCGTATGGTCGGTTCGTTTTTGAGGATTCCCTCATATTCGGCGAAGTCTTCGACGGCTTCGGGGAAAAAGATGTAGTAACGATGTTCTCGGTCTTTAAGGGGAGGCCGTTCCCAGGACGGTTCAAACAGCCGCCGTTTTTCCAGAAAAGCGGCGTATTCTTTTTCCAGCAACGTAAAGTCCCGGTCTTCATCGTCCTGCCTGTATGCGGTTCCGGCTGCTTCCAACCTTGCGCCGAATAGCTTGAGAGAAGGGAGCATCCCCGCTATCCGGGCGACAAACACCGCGCCGTCCTCCGCGAAGGCCGGCGGAATGAGCGTGCGGAAAGGCAGCGCCGCTTCCGGTTCGCCGTCCGCATTCCCTCTTCCGCGCCGGACGGCTTCGGCGTTCCTTTTAATCAGGTCTCCGGCGAAAAGTTTCCTCAGTACGGCGGAAACCGGATCCTTGTCCTGCACCTCCGAACGGATGATCCCCTCTTTAAAGCGGTCCCAGGCCAGAAAGCGGTTTTGAGCGATTGAGCGTATTCCCAGAAGGCCGCAGATTTTTTGTGCCCAAAGAGAAGATACCGCTTCGGAGGGAAAAACGAACCGGCTCGACTGGTTGTGCAGTTCCCCGCTGATAACGGACAGAATAGTATTCATGACAGGAAATATAACATGGAAAACGGAAAAATACCAGCGCAGTATGCTTTGAAGCCGGGACAAAGGCATTTAAAGGTTCAACGGAAAAACAGTTAAATTTTGAAGCCTCTCCGCGCAAGCGGGTTCAAGATATGGATGCTTGCCGGTATGGGACCCGCCTGCGAATCAATGGGGACGATAACCTTGCCTTTTATGTAATCAGCTTCAATAAGGCTGTCTTCCGCCTGAGCCATGGAGGTAAATTCCGGCGAAATTTTGGTGATCCCTTGGCAACGGCGGCTGTTGACCGTCAGGATGTTTACACCCAAAAGATCGAAATAAAAGTTTTTTGTTTCTTTTAGGTTGAACTTCGAGTTTTGTTACCGAAACAGCCATTAACAGGTTGATTGGCCTAAAAAAAAGTCCGTGTCCGGTATAACCTTTTCAATACGAATCTATAATCTCCTGTTCGACGCCAAGCCCGGTTTCTTCAATCAACGCGATAAGCTCTTCCAGCCCCGGAAGATTTCTGGTCTCCTCCCTGATAAGAGAGGCCCGGCGCAGCATGGACGCCTCTAGCCTGCGGCCATAACAGCGGTACTGCTCAAAAGTCTTGCGATCCATCCGTACCGGCATAATCGGCTTTCCCGTCATATCCGTTAGTTCCTGAAGGATAAGGATGCCGTCTATGTCAAGATCCCCCGCATGGTAAAACGCAAAGCCCGAATCGGCAAGGATGCCGGCCAGCGCCCTGACCGCCCGGTTCGGGTGGCCCGCAGTATAAAGGATCGCGTCATATCGCGCCTGGCCCTTTCCGGGTGGACCGGATATCTGTGCAGCGGCAAGAGCATAAAAAGTTTCTTTGTTTTCAACCATGAGTACCTTGGGACAAAACGCCTTTTCGCCTTCTTCCTGATCAGCCGTCCCGGTTTCTTTCAACGGCGCTACCTTCCGTATCCGGGCTATACTCGCCAGGGGAAGGCCAATGATGGTCCCGGCGGCATTTTCCATTGGCCTGTTTTCCGCGCCGCCTTCCCCAAAGAAAAAGAAGCGCAGTTTTCCTGCTATCATGGTTTCCGGAAAGGAACGGTCCAAAAGGGAGAATTCCGGTACGGGGATACCTTTGTCTTTCGCGGCGCTCAATAAACGCGCAAAAAGGGAGATGATCTCCTCCAGCCGCTTGGAGTCCGCATAAAGGGCAATAGAAAGCGCCCTGATGGTAAGGCCCGATCCCCCGGCGGCAGCGCCGCTGTCCGCAAGAAACGCGGCAAGCCTGGCCAAATCCCGTACCGCCGCCGCGTCTATGCCCCTTGCGGTGTTGACAGGCTTTATGGCATCGGCAAGAAAACGGAACAGTTCCGTATACGCGGAGGGCGCAGGAACAGCGCCGCCGGTATTCATCCGAATTGCGCCCCCGGCCACCAGATGAGTCGCCGTATGCCGCGCCTCCGCAGCCGTGGCGGCGGGAGAGGGTTTTCCCATAAAGGCGAAAAAAGCTTCCGGGTCGGGGAAGGCCAAAGAAACCAAGACTTCCCGCTTCCGGCGGCGAGCCCAGCGGATACGGACAAGCCCTTTCCGTTCCAGGGATTCGACCGCCTCAAGAAAAGATTCTTTTTCTTCGGGAGGGCTGGCCTCAAAATCCGGAAATATCTGTTCCACCGTCAGCCTGAAAGCGCGGCCACCTTCGGAAAGGCATTCCCCTACTGATCCGTTTTCATCATCGGACAGGATTTCTGCGCATACCGAACCATCGGTGCAGACCAGGTTTTCTGCGGCGGCAGACCGGGGGAAGCGTTCGGCAAAAACCCCGGCAATACGATCTTCCCACCGGGTCATGACTCAACGGGATCCTTTCGGTGAAAATCCCGAATAAAAGCGGATCGGTCATGGCGTATCACAAGGTTGATGCGGTCCATGTGAGGAACCATGGCTTCAATTTTTTCAGTCGGTACGGAACTGATGAGCTGTATGCCAAGATGCCGGTAAAATTCCAGTATCTTTCCTATACGTTCATCGTCCATGCGGTTAAAGGCTTCGTCAAACATGACAAGCCTGACGGTTTTGTCCGGTTTATCCTTAAAAAAACGGTAGAAACTCGCGGCAATAGCGACATAATAAGGGGTCTGGGTCTCGCCGCCTGATTTTTCCCGAATCACTTTGGAAAGGGAAAGCTCCACTGGCCGGCCCGTGGTTTCTTCAACAGATTCGGTGTCCTTGATCTTTATGTCGTAATGAAAGTACGTGCGGTAATCGCAGATACTCCGCAGTTCCGGTGAATCGAGATTGGCGGAGAGAATACGCTCAAAGAGATCCTGCGCGGCCTTGAGTTCGCCGGGATCGGTAAACTGAGTAAAAAGACTGTCATCGGGAGAAGGAATTCCGGCGGCTTTCTTGATGATTTCGATCTGCCCCCTCCGGTCGTGGCGTTCATCCAGGACAAAGCGGTATTGATCCCGGCCAAAGCTCAAAACCTTTAAGGTGTCGTTGATGTCGCGGAAACTTTCACGGGTACTTTCTATGCGCTCGTTCAAGACAGCGATAAAGTGATCTTTGAATTCTTTTTCCGCGTCCCGCCTGGCCTTTTCTATCTTTTCCTGATATTCGGGCAGTTCCGACATTTCGAGCCGGTTAAGCAGCTTGTCAGCCTCCGCGCTGTCCCGGGGATCCAGGGAAATGACAGCGTTGAAATCCCGGTCATAGGTTTGAACCAGGTTCTGATACTCCCGTTGCAACGATTCTGTTCGGCTGCGGAATCCCTTGAGGGTTGAATCATAGGTGTTCAAAAGTTCCGCGATACCGGTCTTGCGCAGTTTTTCTTCCGCATAGGCCTCGCAGTCCGCCAATTCCGCCGGGTGTTCCCTGCCAAAAATCCGGAGGCTCTGTTCGCGGGTTTCCAGATACTCCAGGGCCGCGTTAAATTTTACCTTGTTTTCCTCCGCTCCTTCCCCGGTCTTGCCCAATTCCTGAAGGCGCCTTTGAAGCGTTTCTTCGGTTTCCGCAATCCGCGCCAGAAGAACTGCTCGCTTGCTTTGCCGTTCCTCAAAGCCGCTGGTATCTATGGCCGCAAGGTCCGCCCCGGTTTTTGCCTTTTCCGTTTCCAGATCTTTACATTTTTGAATTGAAGGAAAAAGGTAACCCATTTCCACCAGGGTTTTGTAGGCCCGGTGGAAACGATCTTCTTCCTGCGCGGCCTGTTTTTCCTTCTCTGCCGCCGCGTCATATTCCCGGCGCAGACGCACCGACCCGGCAAGGAGGAATTCTTTACGCTCCTTCCGGGACGACTGGCCCAGATAATGACGGCGGTAGACTTCTTCGCGTATACGGGAAGCGGTATGACCGGAGTATGTCATGCACTCCCGGGTAATGGCGCGTATATAATTTTTCAGGGTCCCGATATCAGCGCAGATCACGTCCCCCAGAGTGTAATCGACATACATTCTCGCGTAAACCGAATCAGTCTTGACAAGCTTTGCCAGGGAATTCTCCTTGGTCCTGGTCTCCCGCATCTTTTCCAGATTTGGCAGAAACGCTCCCGCCACCGAACGGGGAAGGCCGTCGTAAATCTCCAGAGCTTTCTGAAATTGACCGGGCTGTACCAGCACCGCGAAGCGGAGGGTGTTGAGCCAGCCTTCCACCGCGTCGGTCCAGGCCGGGTCGGTCACTTCGGCAAGGTCCGCGAGAAAATGTGCGGTAATGCCCGCTTCTTCCAAAGCCCGCCTGAGCATAGTCGGGGAATCCGGATAACGGGGTATGCCCTTTTCCAGTTCCGCAAGTTCCGCCAGGGCATCCTGCAATTGAAAACCGAGTTCTTCTTTCTGCCGCCGGGCCTCGTCTTTTTCCTCCCGCTTTTCTTTTTCCCCCGCCTCCGCCAGCGCCATGCCTGTTTCGGGATTCTCCTCCAGGGAACGGCCCAAAAGAGTTTCGCACTGGGAACGGTAGAGGCTATACTTTTCCGCCTTCCGCGTCTCCTCGGCAAGTTCCGCCTTTATCCTGTCCAGTTTTTCTTCGGTACGGCGGTAGAGATTGTGCGCGTCATTCAGTGCAAGGGCGGTTTCGGTTTCCTGCCTTTCGTGATCCAGTTCAAAACGGTTCGCTTTGAGGGCGGCGATTTCCTTTTGCAGAAATTCCAGCTTTCCTTCAAGTTCGGCCTGTTTCCGCTCAAGTTCGACCTTTCGTTTCTCCTCCATAGTTTTTTCAATCACCATCTTGAGATATTCCTGCTTGAGGATGAGGCCGTTATAGTTGCACCACTCCGCCGCCTTGAGGGTGATTTTCTTGAGGGCGCTGATACGGAGCATCGCGGCTTTGGCTTCCCGGTCCGCTTCTTTGTAACTTTCCAGGTTGGCCTTCATGACGGAAATATCAACCGGCCTATCCTCCAGGATATAATCGCAGACAAACTTGTCCACCGATATAAGAGGAGTAAAAGTAACTGACCGCGTAAAGGCTTCCAAGTAGGGATTGTACTCCGCAAGCCTCCGCCAAACTCCCAAGCGGTTGGTAAATTCTTTAAGGTAAACGCTCTTTGAATCAAAAAAGGTGAATGACCGGCCCTGAGCGTTCCTGCCCTGCATGAAATCCCTAAACTGCCGGAAAGTCAGCAGTTCATCATTTTCGTTCTGTACCGTTACTGTATCAATAGGAATACTGTCTCCTATCCAGAAATGTTCAGTAAGTCTGCCGTCCGCAAAGGCCTCCACACAGACTCCGGCGGAAAATCCCCCGGCGTTAAAAACTCCACCGCCCGCTCCGGCGGCAGGGCCTGATGCCGCGCTGCCGCCTGAGAATTCCAACATCACATGGGCCACAGCGTCACCGCGAAGATATTCGGTAGTATCGCTGCCAATTTTGCACCGGACATAACCTATAAGGTCCCGTCCGCTCCTCCTGTCCCCGGCGGCGGCGTTAAACCTGGCCTTGCGGAGATCCGCAGCCATGGCATACTGGATAGCGTCCACGATGGTGGACTTGCCGGATCCGTTATCCCCGGCAAAGAGGCAACGGTTACCTATGTTGATAAGTTCATCCGAAAAATAATGCCACCCGACCAAACGGATACGTTCCAGGGTGATCATCTACTCCTCCTCTCCGGGTAAAAGGGGCTCTATGTCTCCCGTCTCACCGGCGGCATCCGTACCCTCCACACTGTCCCCGGTCATTTTGCCGCCGGTCAGGGTACTAAGGAGATCGTCAATGCTGTCTTTGTTGACGCTGATCGCCAGACTTGGGTAAAGGACGATAAGACCCTCCACATCCGACAAATCCGATGAAAGGACTTCAATGAGTTTATGGGCCTGAAGGCGCCGCAGAATTTCCTCAAGACGGGTCTTCTTCAAGTTGCCGTTGGTCATGGCGTCGTACCTCTGGGTAAAATCGAGAACCGTCACCGAAGGAAAACTGGTCAGGGAAAGTTCGGTACGCTTCTCCTCATACAGGAGGCGGAACACCAACAGCGCGCAGGTTTCTTCCCGGTTAAGCCGCATCCTGGTATCGCTTCCGCCCCGGAAGGCTATCACCCCAAGGCTTTCGTCTTTGATTATCCCGGCGTCCATGCAGGAAAACCATGCGTCATAAATGGGCATATTGCGAATGGCAAAGTCGTAAAGCTCTTCCTCATGTTCCTTGCCGCGGATAATAAAAGTTTTTGAAAGCAACATTCGAAGGCTTGCCTTAAAAAGATCGAAGTCATCATCCGTCAGTTCCGTAATTCGGGAGATGTATTCCGTTTCGATTTTCATTGCTTTCTCCGCAGGACAAGATCCGGAGCCGCATATTTTTCGGTTTCAAGCTGTTTCCGTTCGTCTTCTTCTATTTTGTAACCGAATTTCCGGGGGGAATCGGCGTAGAGGACGCTGTAAATAAAGCGTTCAAAGGAATGTTCATCTTTGATTAATTCCCTTGATGTGAGCAGCCGCTTTTCTCCCCCCATTTCGTCAAGCCAAGCGCCGATCTTGTCGGGACTCAACTGCTGCCACAGGCGACGGAACAACTCATCTTCGGCCTTCTTCCGTCCTTCCGTGTCAACCGCCGGCTGTAAGCCCTTTCCGGGCTTTACCGCCTCCCGCTTGTACCGGCGGTACATGGATTCCGGGGCGACAGTCCTGACACCGTAGAGGCGGTGCAGCAGCTTGAGATAAAGACCGTCGGCAGCATCCTTGTCGGCGTAGAGTTCCCGTACCAGGGAACCGAGCTTTCCCGCCAGGGTAGAATCCGGCTCCAAAAGGGCTTTTATCCGCTCAATGCTGGAACGGGCGTAAAGCATATTCCGGCGGTCTATGTCGTCTAACAGAGGATCTACCGCTCTAAGGGTATCCCGTATTTCTTCTAGCAAGGTAACAAGCCTGGCTCGGCTTTCTTCCTGGGTCTGGGCGTTTATCCGGGAATATTTGCGGGCGCTTTCGATAAGCCACTGTTCATTGCCCAGCAGTTCTCCTACTTTTTTCTGAATCCGGGGCCGGTAACGCGAAAGGTTGTCCGATGTCTTGAGCCGCTTATACGCGCCATCCAGGATTTCCGCCGCGTAAATATCGTAGTGAAGATGCAGTATCCCTTTTACTTCCGCAGAAGCCGCTTCCCTGGTAAATTTATCGTAGTGTCCTTTAATGCTTTGGGACAACACCTTGAGGGAGTCGATAAGCGCGGTAGTGGCGCTGTGGGCATTCAGCGCCGCATAGTGGCCGTTTTCCTCAACGGCGTCCCCGCAGAGCAGGGAATAGATCGCCACCACATGGCTTTCGTATTCTGTTTTAAGCCCTTCGTCTACCTTTGCAAGGGCCTCAAAGAAAGGCCGAGCGTGAGGCGTAATGTTGATGACCCGTGTGTAATCGGGGAGCGTCTCTTCTCCCAGCCAACCTGCGGCGATGATCCTGCGGAGAAACCTGTTTGCCGCAGCCCGGTCATCCTGAAAAGAAGTATCGCTGCCGGACTCCGTGGCAGAGGCTATGGCAGAGGACGCGGGGGAAGCATCATCCCTGCTGCCTGCCGTGCTTTCGGCTTTGCCCTTCCGGGGATCAGAGCCGGATGAATCGCCGCCAAAGTCAAAGTACGGCGTCTCAATATCCTGACTTGACGCTCCCGTCCCGGCAGCGGCGCCGTCAACAGCGTCATCCTCGGAATTTTCCGCAATAAGAGCTTCCCTGTGCCGTCCAAGGTAATCCGTAAAGGAACGGATCACCAGTTCCCGTTCCAGCTTTCCGGAACTTTCCTGAAACAACCTGAAATAGAGGACCAGCAGGGCCGCATAATGTTCCCGGTTCGCCCGGGCAAGCGGGGAAAAAAACTGAGGGGGCAGGATAGCAAAAACACCGGAACCCACAGGCATAAATTCAAAATAACCGGCTAAAAAGGGGGTGTCAAGTACGCCTGGCGGATAACGTCTTCAATCCTCCGGCGTTACCGGCCTTTTTTTCATAAGATGATGGGCGCATCAATCCCTTCGGGATTGACCGGGTTATCCGCTTAAATAAGTTTTTCCGGGCAGAACTCTGCCCGGAAAAACTTATACCGCTTCTATCCCTTGCGCGGAAGATTAAGAAATTTAACCACAGAGTTGCACGGGGTAACCCGGAGTTTTTGTTACAAAATCCGGATTTTTCCTCTGTGTTACTCCCAGGAACCGGAGGTTTCAGTACTCTGCGGTTAATTTTTCTTTCATAATTACTTATATCCGGCAATTTAGCCTAATCAATCTACTAGCCCCGGAATTCCCTTTATGGTATAGTGTTCCTATGACCGTGATGCCTCTCCCCAAACCTCCCTGGCTTAGGGTCCGCTTTCCCTCCGGGGATGCCTGGAAGCACGTAGCGGACACCCTGAGAAAATACCGGCTCCATACAGTCTGCGACGAAGCCCAATGCCCGAATAAGGGCGAATGTTGGGGTGCGGGGACCGCCACCTTTATGATTCTGGGGGATGTCTGCACCCGCTCCTGCCGGTTCTGCGCCGTAAAATCCGAACGGCAGGGGGTTCCCCCCGATGCGGCAGAGGGGGAAAATATCGCCCTGGCGGCGGCGGAGTTGGGCCTTAAATACGCGGTACTTACCTCTGTGGACCGGGATGACCTTCCGGACCGGGGGGCGAAGCATTTTGCCGCCTGTATCGCCGCAGTCAAAAGGCGGCTGCCGGGGATAAAGGTCGAAGTCCTTATCCCCGATTATACCGAAACGGAAATAGCCTGCATTCTGGAAGCCGCCCCCGGCGTGATCGCCCATAACGTAGAAACCGTCCGTTCCCTCCAGTGGGTCCGGGACAGCCGGGCCTCCTTCGACAAAAGCCTTGCGACTCTGGCGGCAGCCGGGAAACCTCTCCTTTCGGGAGATCCGGCGGACATTCCGGCGGTTAAATCAAGCCTTCTCCTGGGATTGGGGGAGACCGAAAAGGAGGTTCTTCAAACCATGGATGAACTTCGCGCCGCCGACGTGAGCATTCTCGTGATGGGCCAGTACCTCCAGCCTACAAAGCGGCAAATTCCGGTAACGGAATATGTCGCCCCCGACAGGTTCAGCTTCTATGCCCAGGCTGCACGGGAACGGGGCTTTGTTTCCGTGGTGTCTTCCCCCTTTGCCCGGACGAGTTACCATGCCTTTGAAGCCGCCGCCGTTGCGGGACAAAAGGGCGTTCATGCTGATTGAAGGGGTAGGAAAGCCGGAAGGGTGTAAGCTCATCCGGTTCAGCGCGGACATTGAAGGCGGCGTTCTCAAAAGCATACGAATCCGGGGGGATTTTTTCGCCGTTCCCGAAGAAGGCTTTGACCGCGTTGAGGAACGCCTTGGGGGGATTCTCCTTTCAGAAGTGGAAGCCGTATTTGACGCCCTCCTAGACGAAGAAGGGGTGGAAGTTTCCGGCATTACCGGAGCGGGGCTTTCGTCCCTGTTACACGCTTTCCGGGAACCGGCCTCCCCGGACAAGGAGGAGAATCCGTGAACCAAACGCCGCCAAAGCCCTATCCGGTGCGGCTCCTGCAAACCGGCTTCCACGATTGTTATTACAATATGGGCCTGGATGAGGCCCTCCTGGAGTCGGCGGCTCAGGGAGGCTTTCTCCCGGTTCTGCGTTGTTACGGTTGGGAACCCCAGGCGGTTTCGGTTGGCTATTTCCAGGGACTTGAAGAAGAAGTGGACCTCCGGGCCTGTAAAGACCGGGGAGTGGATGTCACACGCCGCATCACCGGCGGCGGGGCAGTCTTTCACCACGCCGAACTCACCTACAGTATCATCCTTCCGGCCAGCCATCCCCTGGCGGGGGAGTCCATACATGATTCTTACCGCATCCTCTGCGGAGGCGTCATCCGGGGACTTGCCCTGTTGGGACTGAACGCCCGGTTTGCGCCCATCAACGACATACTCTGCGGGGACCGGAAGATTTCGGGCAACGCCCAGACCCGCCGTAAAAATACGGTCCTTCACCATGGCACCTTGCTCCTGGATTTGGACGCGGATCTCATGTTCAGCCTGCTCAGGGTTCCTTCGGAGAAAATGAAAGGCCGGCTTGTCCGGGACGTGAAATCCCGGGTCACGAGCCTTCGGGATCAGGGGATCTCCGCCAGGTTCGACGAGGCCGGAGCCGCCATGGTGGAAGGATTCCGTCAGGCCCTGGACCTGGAATTTGCCGCTTCCCTTTCCGCTCCCGCCTATCCCGGCGGCCCGGATCCGGTCGAAGATGAACTGGCCCGGGAACTGGCCGTTAAGAAGTTCGCGTCCCCCGAATGGCTCTACAAACGCTAGGATATTTTGGCTATACTTTTAAGTATGATTCGCCGTGCGCTTTGCATCGCCTTCATTTTTTTTGTGCCCTATTGGGCCGGCTCCGAGGAAAAACAGGCTGGGACCCCTTCGGCTGCTTCCCAAAACGGACTGGAACAATCCTCCGGGGCGGAAGGGGAGGAAGCCGAAGAGCCGGGAGCGGCGGACTTTTTTCCCGTCCTTTCCCTGTACAGAACCGCCCTGTCCGGGGAAGTCTCCTGGCGTCCGGACTGGCCCCTTTCCATACCCCCCGATGCCTTTTCTTTTCCCCCCCAGGGCGGCTCCACTCTTACTCTCATAGTGAGCGACAGTGACCTGGCGGCGGAGATGACGGTCAGGCGGAATGACGACGGGCTTCTTGCGGAATTTCCCCTGTTCAGGGACGGCGGTTTTTTTCAGGTTCAAACCCGTTTCGGCGGAGCTGGTTTTATCCGGGGATTCGCCATTGCGCCACAGACGCCGGGGCAGGAGACCTCCTGGGACATCCTCATCGTCGAATACGAAGACGCCCTTCCGTCCCTCGCCAGGATAACCCGGGGAGAAACCCTTTATTTCGCGGTTATCGAATACAAGGCTGCCGAGGCTCTGGAAATCTGGTACGATCAGGACGGGAATGCCCTGGCGGTTTTCTCGTACCGTCATGAAGCTCCCGGAGGACGGATCAGACGCTTTACGGGAACGGACCTGTTGAGCGGGGAGGAGTTCGCCGAGACCTATCACTACGACAGCATGGGGAACATATCCGGGATCGTCGCCTCCTCCGGGGAATACGCCGCCCTGTACGCCGGAAAAGGCAGGCCCCGGTATTGGGAACGTATTGTCTCCTCCGGCTCTGAGACCCCGCAGGCCGGGATTCCGCCGGACGTCGGACAACCGGCGGCAGTGGACACTTTGCCCGGCGCGCCGGAACAGGCCCCGGCTCCGGGCTTCGATCACTTTTCCTTCCAGTGGGACGAAGAAGGCTTTCTGGTCCGTTTCACCGGCGGCAGCCGCAGGGAGGCCGTTGCCGCTCAGGATACCGGAGACGAGACGGAAATGGACATCCGGTACGAGTATGTCCGGGACGAACAAGGTGTTTGGATAGAGCGCCGGGACACCCCCATGATCCGCCGCGCCGGTTTTCTGGTCCCCGGCCCTGTGGGGCGGCTTTCACGCCGCATCGAATACCCGGCGCCCTGAAAGCCGGAACATCCTTCGTGTTGAAGTATAAATTGGAGCGTAAAAATGGAACCGTCCAAAAACTGGAGGGAAGCGAAGTATGAAGAAACCTTACAAGAAGAACTGCGGGGACTCAGACGCCGCAGGGAAGCGGACCCCCGTTGCGCCATAGAAGACCTGGAGGGAACCCTCCGTCACCTTTACCACATGGACGGGGCAGACTGGCTTGGCCGGGGACAGGTCCAGGACATTACTCTGGCGGCCACCATCGCCGCCTACGAGCTTTTCATTTCGGAATGGAAGGCGGAAAAACCAACCGCCGGTTCAAATTTAAAGCGCGAATGAACCTCTCCGCCGCAGAGGGCTAAACTTGACCCACAATTTTCACACATTCATGCTATACTCCCTGAAAAACCAAGAAGTTTGGGAGGGGTGTATGACACAGGGGAAAAATTTCGCCATGGAGGAGGAATTTGCCGGACTGGATTTTCATTCACTCCGGTTGGAGGAACGATTTGTCAGGGCTATGGAGACCCTGATACGACAACCGGGCGCGTCAATATAGAAAAATGCGTAGCATTTTTAGGGCTGGCAAACTGTGGGTGTAGTGAGCCGTGGGAATGAAGCGTAGCGGAATGACCTAGGCGAACGAAACCCCGAGCCGCTACTGCGGCGAAGCG
>JAITBO010000119.1 GCA_031283505.1 Treponema sp.
TCCACAAAGTCGGTTACTTTGCGGACAGACCTTGCATTTTCTCGCCTAAAAGCTGCGAAAATGCGGGTTTCAAGGTGGTCTGTCCATAATGTGTCTACATTATGGACAGACTCTAATTAAAACCGAAAAACCTCTGCGAAAACTCATAAACAGAAATAGAAATATCACGTCCGATTATTCCCGGCAGATTAACAATCTGGCCTAAAAGTCCGTAACGGAGTTTGTTATATAAACGCCTGTTATGGGTACGGATAAAGTCCCACAATTGTTTCTCCTTTTGTAAATTTTCCCTCGTACCTGAGCGTATAAGCAAGATTGAAGAAACCATGGTTACAATTTCCAGATAATGAAACAAATAATTAAACTGGCGTTTGTTATGTACTCCGGATAAATCAAGTAAAGTAATCATCATGCGATTAACCAATAATTGCTGATCGATATTTTTTATCATGGTTTCTTCATGTACTGATTGTCCTTCATGTCCGGTTCGATACCGGTATAAATCAACATCCAGATAAAAAATTGTTTTTACATCTTTTAATGGCAAATAAGCATATAGATTATCCACATAGAAAGTGTGCCGGGGCAGTTCCAATCCGCTTTCACGCAAGACATTGGTGCGATAGATGATAGAGTGCATTAAGAGATATTGTCCTTTACGGAACCGCTTTGTTTCATTCCATCCAAAAACACGGTCTCTGGGTAAAGCGTTGATATAACGCACTGCTTTTTTATGCTTTTTGTCCTGTTTCTCATACACAAAATTGCTGACAACCATATCGGGCTGCACTGAACCGGCAAACTGCCGGAGCGTGTCCACTACCTTTTTATATGCGTTGGCTTCAACCCAATCATCGCTGTCCACCACTTTGATAAACGTGCCCGTACTGTGTCGGATACCGGCAGTTACCGCCGCGCCGTGACCCCCGTTTTCCTGATGAAACACCTTAACCATACCGGGATATAACTTTTGGTATTCATCGGCAATGCCGCCTGTTTTGTCTATAGAGCCGTCATTGACAACAAGGATTTCTACATCATTGCCCCCTGGCAACAATGAATCAATACAACAGCGCATATAGTCTTGAGAATTATAACAAGGAACTACGACAGACAATACTTTCATAAGGATTCTACTTTTTCTTAAAGATTACTCTGAATATCGGGAAGAAAACCCAAAACGAGATCGCGGAATTGATAACCATGGTAACAACATCCGCCAGTTTTTCACCAACACTTCCCATTGTTCCCATAAAGAAATGGTAGAGCGGGGTTTTATACAATCCCTGCAGCGCGCCGGCGGACAATGTAATAACAATATACGCTAAAATATACCAAAAGGCGGCTTTGCCTATGGAGCCGTTGGACTTAAAAGTAATATTACGCTGGGCAAAGAAATTAATCACCTGCGCCACGGCCAGAGTAATTTGCACCGCCAGGAAATATGCCAGTCCGCCGCAGGTGCCGTCAGCCGTTATCGGCCCCGCGGCATAGTTGAATATATAATACTGCGAACCGTCCAAATTCCATCCGATGGGAAATACCTGAAACGGCATCCGCTCCATGGCTGTGCCCGCAAAAATATCCCGCAGAACAGGCATTAAGATCAGTTGAAAAATGGTAATTCCGTTGGACAGTATAAAAAAAACCAAAAACTGCGCTATGTTGGGGTGATTTTCTTTGAAGCGGGACCAATAATCCTTAATTACACTCATACTGTTCCTCCCTGGCCGGGTAAAGGTTTTGTAACTGCCTCGGCAAGCTTTTTCTCAATCTTTTGGGACTCTTTTCTCTTTCGGAACCACGCGGCCGCCAAATGCCCTATTCCCTTAAAAAAATGGCCGTTGAATATTTCCAGCAATGCGTCTGCCATGACAATATCTACCGCGCCGCCCATCATCTTGGCAACTCCGCGAAAAGGCATATTGTAGATAAAAAGAATATTCAAGTCCGGTTCGCCGTTTTTCCCCATGCGTTTTTTCAGCGAAGTCAATACGGCATAGACGATCCTGCCTGCCAGGCCCTTCGCGTAAAAAAGCTGGGAAAAAGTATCGTTCCTTTCAAGGGGTTTTGAGCGATCCCATTTTGACTGCGGTACGGGATGCCCCAGCAATGTTTCAAACTCTTTGTCGCTGATATTATCAACCTTGCCCGAATAATAACTGGGTAATTTATCCGGGGAATACGCCAAGGAGGGTACGGTACCGCTTATTTTAACATCAGCTTCCAGCCTAATATCAACCGATGAGGCGCCGATCTGAATACGGTATATGCCGTCTTCCACTTCAAAACGCTTTGTGCCGGTGTCGAAATACCGGAAAGCCTTTTCATCCAGCGGCATGGTAACAGTCTTGCTTTCGCCGGGCTGTAGGCGCACTTTTTGAAAAGCCTTTAGTTCCCGGACCGGGCGGTATATTTTGCTGTTTTTGGCGCCAACGTATAACTGGACCACTTCGGCTCCTTCCGTGCCACCGGTATTAGTTACGGTAAATGTTACCGCCCCATCCCCGGCTATAATATCCGAATAGTCAAAGGATGTATAGCTCAATCCATACCCAAAAGGGAAACGGACAGGGATATTATTGGTCCCATAATACCGGTAGCCGGCAAAAATGCTTTCCCGGTATTCCGATGTTTTTTCCTTTCCCGGATAGTAGTTGTACGCCGGCGTGTCCCCGCATTTGACAGGCCATGTTTCCGCCAGCTTCCCCGACGGGTTGATTTTCCCCGTCAGGGCATCCGCCATTGCGCCGGCCCCCGCCTGGCCGCCCAGGTATCCGTGGATCAGCGCTTTACAGGAATCTATCCAGGGGGTTTCAACCGGGGCGCCCCCTGACAAAATCACCACCACATTCGGATTAACCTTACTGACCGCTTCCAATACGGCCGCCTGGTTTTCGCGGAGATGCATATTTTCACGGTCTATCCCTTCGGATTCGGACAGTTCGTCTAATCCCATATACAGAAGGACAACTTCCGCCTGCCGCGCCAAATCGACCGCCGCATTGAGCCGCGCCTCGTCCGTTCCGCCGTGCCGCAGGTACGCGGCGGTGTGGCCCACTACTTCAAGGCCGCTTTCATTCAGGCAGTCCAGGGGAATATCCAGCCGCGTGGGGTTGACCGCGCTGGAACCGGAACCCTGGTACCGGGGCTTTTCGGCAAAGCATCCCAGCGCCGCTGCTTTCGTGCCCGCTTTCAGCGGCAGGAGCCGGCCTTCGTTTTTCAGCAGTACGATGGAGGCCGCCGCCGCCCTGCGCGCAAAGGCGTGATGCGCGTCCTTGTCAAAATCAGAAACATCATCCGGGATGACGGCGGCAAACAAAGCCCGCAGGTATTCATCGAGCCTTTTGTCTATCAGGGATTCGGGAATACGGCCTTCCTCCACCGCCTTTATGATTTCCCGGTCACTACACCCCGCCGTGGCCGGCATCTCCAACTGATTTCCCATCTCAAGCCCGGTTACCCGGTCATTGCTGCCGCCCCAATCGGTAACGATAAGGCCGTCAAACCCCCATTCCTCCGCCAGAATTTCCCGCAGAAGCTGGGGGTGTTCATTGGCGTAGGTCCCGTTCACTTTGTTATACGAAGTCA
The DNA here is from genome assembly GCA_031283505.1 of Treponema sp. The sequence continues at coordinate 3,592 of JAITBO010000119.1, forward strand.
TAATCGCAAGGGGTTTGCCTTCTTTTACGGCGATTTCAAAACCGGCAAGGTAGAGCTCCCTGAGGGCGCGCTGATCCACCACGGAATCGTTGTGCATCCGCCGCAGTTCCTGACTGTTCACCGCGAAATGCTTGGGGCAGGCGGCTATGCCTTTTGACTGTATTCCCCGGATATAGGCCGCCGCCATCTTGCCGGACAAATAGGGATCTTCCGAGAAGTATTCAAAGTTACGCCCGCACAGGGGAGATCGTTTTATATTAAGCCCCGGCCCCAAAAGGACGCTGACCCCCTGCGCCCTGGCCTCCGCGCCCAGATGCCGGCCCAGTTCTTCCCCCAGTTCTGTGTCCCAGGAGTTGGCCATGGTGGCGGCGGTGGGATAACAGGTGGCCGGCAGGCTGGCGTTAAGCCCCAGGTGATCCGACGCCCCGGCCTGTTTGCGTACCCCGTGGGGGCCGTCGGAAAGGTACATTGAAGGAATGCCCAGCCGTTTGACAGCCTTCGTGGAGAACTGGCCGCCGCCGGAAAAAAGGGACGCCTTTTCCTCAAGGGTCATTTTTCCGATGAGTTCACGATATTTCATAGTCTCTGCCCTCCAAAAATACACGTTTCGCGTTTGTACGCGGCAATGCGCGTACCGTATCTCGCAATCTGCCTTGCCGGAATTGACCCTCATTCCTTACTGGAATTGCCTCCAATTCCTTACTGGAATTGCCTCCAATTCCTTGCTTGAATTACCTCCAATTCCTTGCTTGAATTACCCCCAATTCCTTGCTTGAATTACCTCCAATTCCTTACTGGAATTGACCCTCATTCCTTGCCGGAATTGCCTCCAATTCCTTGCTGGAATTGACCCTCATTCCTTGCTTGAATTGCCTCCAATTCCTTGCTGGAATTGACCCCAATTCCTTGCCGGAATTGCCTCCTGTTCCGGCAGGGAACGGGAGGCGCGGGCTTTGCGCTATTGTGCCGGCGGCGCGGCGTTTAGTTCCCCGGCAAAGACGATGGTGCGGGGTTCCTTGAGAAAGGCGCTCCCGCTGGTGTGCTGGGTAACAATCTCCAGCGTGTACGCGCCGGGGGCAAGGCTTGCGGGGATAATGCCGATGAGGCGGTGCGGGGCGTTCTCCGCAAGATGCCCTGCCGCCTTGACCCGCCGGGCGGGGTCGGCGGCGGAGACGAAGTACACGCCCACGTCCGGGTTGTCCCCTGCCACCTTGATCTTGTGGCCCGACACGCTGAACTGGCCGCCGGGGGTAAGGGTTTCGTTGACGGCTTCGGTGGTTACATCGATGAACTCGTCGATATAGCCGGAGGAGTCGGCGAGGCCCTCCACCTCCACGACAACGCGCTCGGCAAGGGCGCGGAGGGGGGCGCGGGTGCGGAAGCGGAAGGTGACGGGGTGCTTGCCCGTGTCGTGGCCCTCCGTTGCCTTGTCGAAGGTGCCGCCCACGTTGGGGTGCACCGAAAAGTACCCGGCGTGTACCGCGAAGCCGTCGCAGAGCTGGTAGACAGTCTCAGCGAAGAACTGGCGGACGTGTTCCACCAGATCGTCGTAATTGCCGGTAAAGCCGCCCCGGTTCTTGAGGGCGGCGCAGACCTCCTCTATGGTAAGGGACGCCTCGTTGTCCGTGCGGGCGATGTACGCGCCTTCCACATTGGGGAGGTAGTTTGGATAGAGCTTTACCCGTATGCGGTGCAAAACCTCGTTCACATTGTTGTTGATTGCCATGTTTTTACTCCTGTGAGCCTGTCCCAAAACTAATTGACAGTGCGCTAACACGCACGGTTTTGGGGCAGACTCTTGCGGTTTTTCAGGCTAAAAGCCTTACAAAACCGCGTTTTTTAAGGTTGCAGTTCCAAAATCTGATATTTTGGAACTGCCTCGATTCTTAACCGCAAAGGCGCGGAAAGTTTGTATGCCTTCCCCGCCCTTTGAGGCTGCTATTTTTCTTCTACACCGTACGCCAACCGGGGTCCGCGAACCCGCCTGACGATAAACACTGCCGTCGCAGCGATGAACAGCGCGATAACGCCGTCCGCGGCAAGCAGCAGGGTCCACCACAGCGGGGTGATTGCCTTAAAGACCACCCCCGGCGCAATGCCGTTCATGGCGTTGGAGTTGACCGTGGCGTAGAGGATGTTGTGGGCCGCGTTCCGTATAGCCAGCTTTGCCGAGGGGCTGGTTATATCCGCCGGGGTCTTGTCGTACACCGGCGGCATATACATAGTGAGCATAAAGTCGCCGCCGTTCCGCAGGGCCTGGTCGGGGTACATAAAGGGGATCAGGTTGAAGTCCGTGATAACCGATCCCCGGAAACCCCATTCGTCCCGGAGAACCTCCGTAAGCAGGGCGCGGCTGCCCCCGGCCCAGGTAACGCCGATGCGGTTAAACGAAGACATGACCGCCGTGGCGCCGCCTTTTTTCACGGCAATCTCGAAGGGCCGCAGGTAGATTTCCCGAATTGCCTGCTCATTCGCCCAAGTCATTAACCCGTTGTCCTCGCCTCTATTTTTCTCCTGGTCATTCAGCGCGAAGTGTTTGATGTACGTGATCATGCCCTTAGACACGGATCCTGATACAACGCCTGCCGCGATTTCGCCGCCCAGCACACCGTCTTCGCTGTAGTACTCAAAATTTCTTCCGCCAAACGGTGAGCGGTGGGTGTTCATGGCCGGAGCGTACCAGCCGTGAACCTCCGCATGGAGTCCTTCCTCGCCTACCGCCTCGCCCATTTTCCGGGCTATGTCCCGGTTCCAGGTGGCGGCGATCACGCATTCGCTGGGATAGGCCGTGGCGCTGGTATTGCCGACATAGGCCGAAAGCCCCGCGGGGCCGTCCAGGTCCCGGGTTACGGGCTTGGACACGCCCGGCATCGCCGCCGTGTTGTACGCGCCGGTCTTGAAGAGTTCCACGAATTCGCCGATGTCCAGTTGATCCAGCAACGGTTCCCAGAGGGGATCGTCATAGGGCAGACCCTTGAGGTTGATCAGGGAAATATTGTTTTTGGCGTTGAACACCGGGGCCGTATCCGCCGGGTTGTTGTGTTCCGATGCCACATAGGGCTTCGCTCCCTCAAGAACATCAGCGCCGGCAGTCCGTTCCTGTACCCCGGGCGGTTTAGGCCAGGTGCCTTCCCAGTCGTTCCGGGACAGGTAGACTTTAATGTGGCCGGACACGTCGTCGAACCGATTGCTTATCTGCTCCCCCGTTGCCGGATCGGTTTCATACCGGATGGCCGAGGCAACGCGGTACTCCAGGGGCGCGTCTATCCCCGTGTCGTGGGCGTTCTTCCGCACGCTGATCTGGTAAGTTCCGCTCTCTGCCTCGTAGCCCCTAAAGCCGTTCCGGTTCGCATCGTTGTAGTCGTAGGAGGCCAGGGAATAAACCGGCGCTTCAAGGGTAACGATCTCCTCGTCCCCCGGCTGAAGGAGGCCGGTCTTTGCAAAGGCTATCAACACCACATGGGCTTTTTCTATGCCCCCCGGCGTATACGGGGCGGTGGCGTACAGTTCTACCACGTCCTTGCCCGGACGGTTCCCGGTGTTCCGCACCCGTACCTCCACGCTGATGGTTCCGTCTTCCGAAAGGGCGGCCCCGGAAGCGGGACTGCTCCGCACCAGTTCCCAGTCAAAGGTAGTGTAGGAAAGGCCGTACCCGAAGGGGAACTGTACCGCCCGGCGGTATGCCGCTTCGTCATCAATGTAGCGGGTTTCCCAGTAGCGGTAGCCCACGTAGATGCCTTCCTCGTATTCCACAAAATAGTTGCCCGGCGCATTGTCATAGACAAAATGCCCGAAGTTGGCGAAGGTCGGATCGTCCCTCATATTGTAAGCGTAGGTGTCCACAAGTCTGCCGGAAGGGTTCACTTCCCCGGCGATCACCCTGCCCACGGCGTTAAGGCCCTCACCGGGGCTGCCTATCCAGAGGGCCGCGTTGATCCACTCTTCGTCGATAAAGCCCAGCTCCATAGCTTCGCTGGAATTGATAATGACGATAACCTTGTTGAAGTTTTGCTCCCGCACATGGACAAGGAGGTCTATCTCGTTCTGGCTCAGTTCAAGCTGATGCTGGCCGGGCCGCAAATTGAGGCGGCTCATCGTCTCCTGTACCGCGGCGTTGTAGTGCGCCATATCCGCCTGTATGTCGCGGCTCATATCGTCGCCTTCTCCGCCGCCCCGGCCAAGAATAACAACCGCCGCGTCGTGATAGCCGGCGTAGCTCTGCCGTACCGCCTGTGTATAGTCGGCAAGAGCGACCTCCGCGATTGACCAGGTACTCGGCCCCTCTATTTGAATAGCAGGGTTCCGGTAGGGCTGGAAGTAAATCGGCTGATTCCCGAAAAAAGGCCCGGTCGTACCGATTTGCGGCCCTGGTATATCCGACTGTGTCTTATAAAAACTCAACAGTACGGGGTTCACCTGGAAACCCGCGTTAGTCAGGCTGGTCTCCAGGGTGGCTGCCGTGGCGGTATTCACATTGCCGGAACCCATGCCGCCGTATACGATGTCCACCGAGGTCCGCCCGAACACGCTTATCCGGGAACCCGCCGGCAGGGGCAGGGCCTGCACTGCATCGTTTTTGAGGAGTACGATGCCTTCCTCCTCAATAGTTACGGTCAGATCCTTGGCCGCCGCCCCGGCAGCCTCCGGGCTTGAATGTTTCCCCTTGTAATAGGCCGTGTCCACATCCCCTGCTTCCCCCACGATCCGGTATTTCTGTCCGCCGAAGTACATGGTGATCATGGCGCTGTAGAGCCTGCTGACAATCGTTACCCCCGCCGCCAGGATAACGACCAGACCCAGGACCACGATCCACAGGGTCAAAAACTTTTTGTTGCTCATTTTTTTCTTTTT
>JAITBO010000150.1 GCA_031283505.1 Treponema sp.
CAGGTTGATCTGGTATTCAGTCTTGCGCCGTATCAAAAAATCTCCAACAAAATCAATTCCTCCGAAGCGGTAGGTTTTATCGACGTAACCTTGTTTCACCTGGATTTGATCAAAGTGAATAAAGGCATAGGCTATAACGCCCCGGCGGGGATAGGAACCAACCGGTATCAAACCGGCGAATTCCTTGCAGGCATCACCAAAGGGAACTGGCTCTTTCAGCTTAACGCCCTTGGAAATGAGCCCTTTACGTCTCCATGGAACAAGGGACTTCAATTTGTAAACGATGGTTTCAAATTGTCCTGGGCTTACATGGATTCTATGGTAGACATACGCCGAATTAATGCCATCAGCGGGGTTCCGGTAATTACCAGGCGGGGAGAAGAAAACATGGCCGGCGACGGACAGACCCAGGAACACGCTACCATGAAACAGTTCGGCTTTGATATTCTGGGAAATATCGCCGACCGGTTTGGCCAGAATGTCGGTGGCCAGATGATAGCCGGGATGTATACCAACGATAGTTTTGGGATAAACGTCAAGCTGGGAACGGAATATTCCTTTGAGTCCGCCAACATAACCAGAGATAACATGAATGGTATTGCAGCGGGTATTGATTCGGTATTTACTCCCACCGCGCTTCCCGGATTAAAGGTTTTTGCATCCCTCATGGGAACCGTTAATTACAGTTTTGATAATACCCCGGATCCTGTTTACGGCGGTACCCGCATAGGTTATACGATTCCGTTGAACGACGATATTTCTGTCGAGCCTTTCGCTGGCCTTGATCTGGGTGTCAGGATAAAAGAGGAAGGCGGGGCGGAGAAGCCCGGCTACGAAATTTCGGGAGGCGTAACCATGCGCTGGCCCGGTCAGAGCGGCTGGTTAAAAGATTATATTCTCAATTCTGACGGACGGGTATTCCCCGGTATGTCTTTGGGATATAAGGTCTACGATGAACTTGAAAACGATACCGGACTGGAACATTCCATAAAGTTCACTCTCTTTGAACCCAGAGGTGACGAAGGTCTTTTCTATGGGCTCGGTTCTGAGATCATCCTGGACTTTGTTGATTTGACCGGCGTTACGGCAGGGGCCGCTGTTACCGCCAACGATCCTCCCGGCGGGTTCCGCACCCTTGTTACCGCTTACTTTGATTATACCTTGCCCGGCTTTCTTGGACTCCCCGGCGCGTTTGTTCCCTGGACCATTCTCTATTACGACAACCTTCCCGGTTCATCAGGATCGGAAAGGATCAACGATATGAAGATAGATCTGGGGATAAACCTTGAAAATGCGATTTCCAATACCACCTTCGGCATAGTCTGGAATACCGGCAGCCTGATACAACATACTCAGTACCATTGGGGTTACATCCGCCTTATTGCGGAAATACGGCTGTAATGAAGAATAATCCGGCGGATTCCTTCGGAGGCAGGATATTAAATCACAAGAGGAGAAAGTTATGAAGAGAGTTGCTGTTTTAAGTTTGTTTTTTGTGTTTGTATGCGGGACAGCTTTTGTCTTTGCCGGCGGCGGCAGTGACAAGAAAGCTGCGGAATCGGGAAAGACTGTGGTTAAACTTGGGAACTGGCCTGCGGATACTCTGCCCGGCGATATTGCCATGCATCAGGAATGGGTCAAACAGTTTAATCAAAAATACCCGGACGTAATTATACAGCCGGCGTATTATTTTTACGCGGTGGATACCTTTGTCCCCATGGCTGAAGCGGGACAGACCCCGACTATCTTTGAGCCCTGGTTTACCGAACCGCCCAAGCTCATTTCCGGCAAGTTTGTAAAAGATGTTACTGCGGAAGTTGAGGCCCTGGGATGGGACACAAAAATGAACGACTCGGTGAAAAGCATTCTTAGCCGGGATGGAAAGCTATACGGCGTTCCCCGGGACGCCTATGCCCTGGGGCTTATGCTCAATGTGGAACTTTTTCGCCAGGCCGGACTGGTGGACAATTACGGGCTTCCCAAATACCCCAGGACATGGGATGAACTTGCCGTGACCGCCCGGACCATCAAGGAGAAAACCGGAAGTGCGGGGTTCTGTCTCCTGGCAAAGGACAATGCGGGGGGCTGGCACTTTACCAACATCGCCTGGGGTTTCGGCGCTCAGTTTGAAGTACAGAAAAACGGTAAATGGATCGCTCAACTCAATACCCCGGAAGCGGCGGCCGCCATGAACTATGTCAAAGACCTCAAGTGGAAGTACGATGTACTAACCGCAGACCCCACAAACGAAGACTGGGGAACCGGGTTTCAACAGCTTGGCGCCGGTAACGCGGCCATGTATATTGGAGCCCAAGACGCGGTGAATCAGCCCACTCAGGTAAACGGTCTTCCCGTAGGGGATTTTTCGCTTGTTCCCATACCCGCCGGTCCTAAAGGGCAGTATTCCCTCATGGGCGGTACCATCTATATGTTCGCCGCCAACGCCACTCCTGCGGAAGTAACGGGGGCCCTCCACTATCTTGAAATTATGGGCAAAGGGCCTGCCGTCAATCCCGATACCATAGCGGGTCTCAGAGCGGATGCCGCCAACCGGAAGAATAGCGGAATTCCCGTACTGCCGGGTTTTCCTGTGTGGACCGATCCCGCCCTCCTCAAAGCCCAGCAGGAGGCCATCGACGAGTACCTGAATGTGGATATGCGGCTCTACAACGATTACTACAATACCGTAGCCAAGGCGGGTAATCTCCGGCCCGAGGAGCCCCAGGCGGCGCAGGATCTCTACGCCGAACTGACCAAGGTCCTTCAGGCGGTTCTCACGGACCGGAATGCGAACGTACAGGCTCTGCTGGATACCGCCCAGGCTAACTTCCAGAAAATTCTGGATACTGCCGTTAATCAATAGGCGGTTTATCCGGTTGACGGGAAGGGGAATAGCGGTTCCTCTTCCTGTGGTAATTTTAACAAGTGAGGCGGGCCTGAAATTTCAGAACCGCCTCGCCTTCTAAAAGGATTTTCCCATGTCCGGTGATAATACAAGGAATAATATAAAAAATTTTTTTGCCAGGAATCTTTCCGGGTGGCTCATTATGCTGCCCAGCGTTATTCTGTTTATTTTCTTTATGTGGGAACCTTTAATAGAGAGTATACGCCTTTCCCTCTACCATGCACAGGGAATGAGGCTGGTAAAGTTTACCGGCGTAAAAAATTATACGGATGTTTTTCAGCATCCTGATTTTTTGCCGGCGTTAAGGAATACCTTTTTGTATACCCTTTGGTCTTTGGCGATAGGTTTTATGATACCTGTAGTACTGGCGATATTTATCAATGAGGTACGCAGGGGCAAATCTTTTTTAAAACTAAGCGTTTATATGCCGAATATTATTCCCGGCCTGGCTATAGTTTTGATGTGGCGGTTCATCTTCCGTCCAGGTGAGACCGGGGTCTTAAATATACTGCTCGATAAAATAGGCGTGGAACCTCAGTCATGGCTTACAAATCCCGGCTGGACCATCCCCCTCATTGTCATGACCCTTACATGGAAGGGAGCCGGGGCGACAACATTACTGTATATAGCCGGGCTCCAGGGCATTGATCCCGAACTTTATGAGGCGGCCATCATTGACGGCGCCGGACTCTGGAAGCGTGTCCGGTATATTACCCTTCCAAACATTTACAATTTGGCCCGTACTTTGCTAATCCTCCAAATACTGGCGGTGTTTCAGATACTCTACGAACCGCTGGTAATGACCAACGGCGGGCCAAATAACGCCTCCATCTCTATTATGCAACTGGTTTTCAAATTTGCTTTTGAACGTTTTGACTACCCCAAGGCGGCGTCGGTATCTGTCATCATTTCAATTATTTTGATGATCCTGACGATTTTCTACTTCAAGATTAATAAACGAAAAGATTATCAATAAAAAGAAACGGGAGCAGGTTTATGAAACGTGTAAAATACGCCGCCAATAACGGTATCATCAGAGAATTTGATCTTAGACAGGGCCATGTCCGTGTTGTTTATGCCCTGATTCTGATCCTGGGGATAATTGCCGCCTTAATAGGAATCGCGCCGCTTGTGTGGGTCATTCTTACGGGGTTTAAGGGGATACGGGAATTTGTCAGGTCAACGTCCATACTTCCCAAAAAATTCGATTTCAATATCTATCTGGTCACCTGGCGGCAGCTTCGTTTTGTTGTCTATTACCGCAACTCCCTTATTGCTGTAGCGGGTAGTGTGGTTTGCGCGGTATTTTTCAACGGTCTTTTGGGCTATGCCCTTTCCAGGATAAAACCCGCAGGGAGCAGAATTGTTTATATGCTGGTTATGTGGGGGCTGTTGATCCCCGCCGCTACCAGCGTGGTCCCCCTGTTTATCAATATTTCCAAGCTGAGGCTTACAGGTAATTTCCTTCCCCTTTGGCTCTCTATAGGCGCCAATGCTTTCTATGTGGTACTCTTTAAAAATTTTTTTGACGAGCTTCCCGGTTCCCTCATCGAAGCCGCAAAAATTGACGGAGGGACGGACTTTTTGATCTTCAGGAAAATTGCCCTGCCCTTGAGCCAGGCGATTATGATGGTAGTCGTAATGTACGCCATTAACGCCGCATGGTCGGATTTTCTTTTGCCGTATCTGGTATTGAACGGCAGTTCTCTGGAAACGGTAATGGTACGGCTTTTTCAGTTTAAAAACGGAAAAACAAACGATGCGGATATACTCAGGGCCATTGTTTTCGCCCTGGCGCCTCCCATCGTACTTTTCCTTGTTTTTCAGAAACAGATTACCCAGGTAACGTTACAGTCCGGGATAAAAGGGTAAGGAAATAAGGATACATCATGGGCAAATATGCGGATACTTACTTTTTGTGCGATCCCTGGAATATCATTGAAGAAGGGTGGCATCCGGAACGGAATCTGGTCTCGGAATCCGTCTTTTCTTTGGGAAATGAATATATGGGGGTCCGGGGATACGCGGAGGAAGGAGGCGGAACGGAGTCCCTTAGGGGCAGTTATCTTAATGGGATATACGAAGAGGTTCAACTCGAAAACAGCGCCTATAAAGGCATTGTGAATAAAACGCACTTTATGGTAAACGCCGTTGACTGGCTTCATACGGAAATTTGTGCCGCCGGGGAACTCCTTGACATGGCCTCCTCCGGGGTTTCCGGCTTCAGGCGGGTTTTGGACATGAAGAAGGGACGTTTGCTGCGTATGTTCGACTGGCATACCAGGGCGGGGGCAGTAGTCCATCTGCGGTTTATCCGTTTTTTGAATATGGAACAGGCGGAGGAAGGTTGCCAGGAGATAGAGTTTTCTGTTTCCGGTGGTACTGTTGAAATACAAGTGGTACTCGCAAACAGTTTTAATACCTTTCATGGCGGCGATAAGAAGAATTACTGGCGAATCGAGAAGAGAGAATGGTTTCCCCGGGGAGCGGCGGTGCAGGCATCAACCCTCAAAACAGGACAGCAGGTTTTTTCCGGGTTTACCATGGAGACAGGCGGCAATGGGCGGATACGCCGCATTGAAGCGGAAAAGTCCGCCGGGCTTGAGATCGCCTTTGTCCTGGAACCCTCCCGTGACGGAGGACCGGGAAAAACGGAACGGATTATAAAACGGGTGATAAATCTGGCGGAAAAGAAGCGGAACGCCCCCGCCGCTCCGGTATGGGAGAAGGGCCTTGACCGCCTGACCGCCCTGGGGAGTCGTACCTATGAAGAAACCGCATTAAAGCAGCAAGAATACTGGAAGAAAGTTTGGGAAGATGCGGATATTCTGATCGAAGGGGATGAATACAATCAGCAGGGCATCCGGTTCTGCATTTTTCAGATGTACCAAACCTATCACGGCTATGATCCTTCCAACAATATAGGCGCCAAAGGGCTGACCGGGGAAGCCTATAACGGCCACACTTTTTGGGATACAGAAACCTATTGCCTCCCTTTCTATTTGTTCTCAAATCTAAAAGCGGCGCGGAACCTTCTCGATTACCGCTGCGCCGCGCTGGACGCCGCAAAAGAAAGGGCCCGGCAGCTTGACTGCCGGGGAAGCTGTTACCCTGTGGCGACGCTAAACGGGGAGGAAGGTTGCAGCCTTTGGCAGCACGCCAGCCTCCAGTTTCAGGCCAGTACCGCAGTTGCCTACGGTATACGCCACTATTCCGGCATAAGCGGGGACAGGGAATTCCTCTTTGACAAGGGGGTAGAAATACTGGTGGAGATAAGCCGGTTTCTTGAGTCCCGAGGCGCCTGGAACAACGATGGTACGGGTTTCGGCTTTTATGCGGTTATGGGGCCCGATGAATTCCACATGATGGTAAACCATAACTGTTACACCAATTTCCTTGCAAAAAAAACCTTTGAGTACACCGAAAAAATTCTTGCCGAACTGGAAGCCATGTTTCCCGAAAGTTACGCCGCCCTGTGCCGGAAGATAGGACTTGACGCGGAAGAACGGAGGCGCTTCGCTTTGTGCGCCGAAAAAATGATCATCCTCTACGATAAGAATACCGGACTCTTTGAACAACATGAAGGGTATTTCAATCTTCCCCATATTGAAATTTCGGGAATTCCCGCAGCCGATTTCCCTCTTTATCACCACTGGTCCTATGACCGCATTTACCGTACCGACATGATCAAACAGCCCGATGTGCTGATGTTTCTTTTTCTGTTTAGGGATGATTTTTCCCTGGAGATGATTAAACGCAACTATGAGTTTTATGAACCCCGTACCATCCATGAATCCAGCCTGTCGCCCTCGATTCATTCGATTTTTGCGGTGGAACTGGGAAAATACGAGGAAGCTTTCCGGTTTTTCGGCTTTGCGACCCGGATGGATTTGGACAACTACAACCGCAATACTTCGGAGGGGCTTCATACCACCAGCATAGCCGCCGCCTGGATGAACATTGTGTACGGTTTCGGCGGCCTCCGCAGTGACGGCGATGTGCTGGTCTTTAATCCCATGCTTCCCGGACAGTGGAAGGCTTACGAGTTCAGGCTGCGGTACCGTGGCATCCGTATCCGTGTGCGGGTAAGCCCGGAGGCAGTTAGTTTTTCTACCGAAGACCGGGTAACGGAACCTTTTCCCCTTGTGATTTACGGAAAACGATACTGTTTTGATGAGGCCGGGATAACCCTTCCCCTGGCCCGGATTATGAACGAAGAACGGACGGGTGAAACCTGATGTACCGTCTGGGGGATTGGAAAATTACCGATGACGGCAGAACATCGGAGGATATGCTGCGGAACGGGAACCGGCTCCTGACGGGGAACGGCTATTTGGGACGCCGAGGTGTGGGCGATGACGCGGACCTCTCCGATATGCCCGCGACCATCCTGAGCGGCCTCTATGACAAGCGCGGGGATCTCTGGCGCGAACCGGTAAACGCCCCTGATCCTCTCTTTGTCTTCTTTACTGCGGAAAATGGTCATGAGTTGAAAATCGGCGGCAGTGATTGTGTTTTTCATGAGCAGGTGCTTAATTTCCGGTACGGCATCTATTCCCGTCATACGGTCTGGCAGGTTGGAAACGGAACCGTTGAAATACACGCGGAGCGGTACGCCCATATTACCGATGTGCACTGTCTCTGCGCTAGATACCGTATTTCCGCCTCCGAGCCGGTACGCCTCAAAGTTTTCCGGGGGATACGAGGCGCAGTCCGGGACCTCAACGGCCCTCACCTGGGGAACTTCCGCTTCTCCAGACCGGCGGCGGAAAACGGGGGGGATCTCATTACGGGGAGTTGTGAAACCCTGGAATGGGGAATCCCCCTGGCGTCGGCTTCGGGTGTGGAAGGACTTGCGGAGTTTCGAGTTAAGCCCTTGTCCGGGGATACTCCCGATCAGGCGCATAAAGACTGCCGCTGCGACGGCAATTATGACGATAATAACAGTTTTGATGTCTATGATATTGACGGGGAAAGGCTGTGCGGGAACGCCGGGATAGAATTTTTTGTCTCCGGATCACTTTATACCGGCCTGGACCAGCCCGCTTCCGGGCTCCTGCACGCCGCGGAGTCGGATGTACGATGCGCTCTGGATTCGGGATGGGAGACCCTTCTGGCCCGACACTGGGAAAGCTGGGATGAAATATGGCGGACAGGAGACGTGGTGATTCAGGGAGACGACTACGCCCAACAGTGTCTGCGGTACAGTTTGTACCATTTGCATATCATCGCGCCGAGGCACAGACTGCCGGGCAGAAATACGAACGCCGGTCCCCGCCTTCCGGCGCTTTCGGTGTCCGCAAGGGGACTTTCGGGGCAGACTTATAAGGGAGCGGTCTTTTGGGATACGGAGATGTTTATTTCCCCCTATTTTCTTGCCGTCGAACCGGAACTGGCCGCGCAGTTTATTCGTTATCGCATCGAAACCCTGCCCGGGGCTAAACGGAAGGCTGCGGAATACGGATACCGGGGAGCCTTCTATGCCTGGGAGGGCCAGGAAACCGGGGATGACGCCTGTTCGGATTTTAACGTTACCGATGTATTTACCGGAAGGCCGGTGCGGACATATTTTCGGGACAAACAGATTCATATCAGCGCAGATATAGTGTACGCCATTAAAAAATATGTTGATCATACCGGCGACCTTGCTATTCTCAAAGAAGGCGCTCTGGAAGTGATTCTGGAAGCCGCCCGTTTTTTCATTTCTTGGCTCTATTATTCGCCGGACAGAAAGCGTTACGAAATTCTGGATGTCATAGGCCCCGATGAATACCACGAGCGGGTACACAACAACGCGTTTACCAACCGTATGGTTCACGCGGTTTTTGAAACAGCCCTGAAGTATGTTGACTATTTTCGCGGGACTGATTCTGACTTTATTGAGGAACTGTTGGGCAGCCTGATGTTTTCCGAAGACCTGGCATTTATGGAAACCCTGATTACCAATTTATATGTACCCTGTCCCGGTGAGGATGGCGTCATCGAACAGTTTGACGGTTATTTCAAACTGGAAGACTGTTCTCTCGAAACAGTGCGCTCCCGGCTTAAAGACCTTCGGGAATATTGGGGCGGCGGAAACGGGGTTGCCGCCGCGACCCGCATCATTAAACAGGCGGACGTGGCCGCCATGCTGTCCCTGTTCAAAGACGATTATCCGACGCCGGTAAAGAAAGCGAACCTGGAATTCTACGAAGGCCGTACCGAACACGGGTCCAGCCTTTCCGCCTGTATGTACGCGTTGCTTGCCTGCGAAACAGGAGACAGCAGCCGGGCCTATCCCTGTTTCGTCAAATCCGCGGAAATCGACATTACCGGGGAGGGCAAACATTTTGCCGGTCTGGTCTATATAGGGGGTACTCATCCTGCGGCAAACGGCGGCGCCTGGATGACCGCCGTGCAGGGATTCTGCGGATTCTCCATTGAGTCGGGGGAGATCCGGGTGATTCCCCGGCTCCCCGAAAAATGGGAAAAAGTTGTTTTTCGGGTCATGCACAAAGGGGTGCGCCGCGAGGTAACGGTGACCAGGAGGGGTTATTCCGTTTCTTGAAGGGGATTGCCTCTCAAGATTCTCCAGTTTGTGGTAAAAAGTGAAAACCTGTAGGTTTTTGTCCGGCTATCCGCTTGCCGTTTTCGTGTGTTTTTTTATATTTTATAATTATGGATTACGAAAAGTTTACAATAAAAGCCCAGGAAGCGTTGAACAATGCTTCCGTAATTGCACAAAAAGAAGATCATTCCCAGGTTGAAATTGAACATCTCCTTTTAGCCCTCCTCGGGCAGGAAGACGGGATAGTCCGGCCTCTCATTGAACAGGCAGGCGGGAATGCGGACAAACTTATCAGGGATACCGAGTCCCTGATCGGGACGGGTCCCAAGGTTTACGGAGAGGCGGCGCAGATATACTTTTCTTCTGCCGCGTCCAAGGTTCTGGCCAAGGCTGAAGCCGAAGCCGCTTCTCTTAAAGACGACTATATTTCTACCGAACACATTCTCATCGCCATCGCGGCGGGGGAGGGGAAGGCGGCGGAGCTCCTCAAAAAAGCGGGGGTGACCAAGAGCGGAATTCTCAGCGCCTTGAAGCAGGTCCGGGGGAATGTCCGGGTGACGGACCAGAACCCGGAAGGCAAGTACCAGGTACTGGACAAGTACTGCCGGGACCTTACCGCCCTGGCGCGGCAGGAAAAACTCGATCCCGTGATAGGCCGGGACGAGGAGATACGCCGGGTGATGCAGGTTCTGTCCCGGCGGACCAAGAACAATCCGGTGCTTATCGGGGAGCCGGGGGTAGGAAAGACGGCTATTGCCGAGGGGCTTGCCCGGCGCATTGTGGCCGGGGATGTGCCTGAGGGCCTCAAAGGGAAGAAGCTTTTGGCCCTGGACCTGGGCGCATTGGTGGCCGGGGCGAAGTTCCGGGGTGAATTTGAGGAACGCCTCAAGGCGGTGATCCACGAGGTGCAGGCTTCCGAAGGGAAGATCATTCTTTTTATCGACGAACTTCACACTCTGGTAGGGGCGGGGGCCGCCGAAGGGGCTACCGACGCTTCCAACTTATTAAAGCCTGCCCTTGCCCGGGGGGAACTGCGGTGCATAGGCGCCACCACTCTGGACGAATACCGGAAGCATATCGAGAAGGATGCGGCCCTGGAACGGCGGTTCCAGCAGGTCTACACCCCTGAGCCGACTGTTGAAGACACTATCGCTATCCTTAGGGGTTTGCAGGAACGCTACGAGGTACATCACGGAGTCAGGATCAAGGACGAAGCCCTGGTGGCGGCAGCAACCCTGTCGGACCGGTATATCACGAACCGTTTTCTTCCGGACAAGGCAATAGACCTGGTGGACGAGGCCGCAAGCCGGCTCAAGATGGAACTGGACAGCCGGCCTACGGAACTGGACAAGCTGGAACGAAAACTGTTGCAGCTTTCCATCGAGAAGCAGGCCCTGGCTCGGGAGGAGGACGCTTCTTCCAGGGAACGCCTCGAAAAGCTGGAAAAGGAAATCGCCGACACCGCCGCCGAGCGGGACGCCATGAAGTCCCGGTGGGAGAACGAAAAGAAAGACATCCAGGGAATCAGGGAACTCAAGCAGCAAATCGAAGAACTCAAAATAGAAGAAACGAAATATGAACGGGAAGGGAATTTGACCAAAGCTGCGGAAGTGAAGCACGGAAGGATTCCTGATGCGCAGAAAAAGCTTGCCCAACTGGCTGCCCAGATGGAAGAGAAGCGGAAAGCCGCCGCCGGGGGCGCGCCGTCTCTGCTCCGGGAAGAGGTGAGCGAAGAAGACATCGCCGTTGTTGTTTCTTCATGGACGGGCATACCGGTAGCAAAGATGCTGTCCGGGGAACTGGGAAAGTATCTGGATTTGGAAAAGGTGCTTGAACAGCGGGTGGTGGGCCAGGAAGCGGCGGTAGAAGCTGTGGCGGACGCCATCAGGCGGAACAAGGCCGGACTCTCTGACGAGGGCCGTCCTTTGGGTTCCTTCCTGTTTTTGGGGCCTACCGGGGTGGGTAAGACGGAACTGGCCAAAACCCTGGCGGAGTTCCTCTTCAACGAAGAGAAGGCTCTGACCCGCATCGACATGAGCGAATACGGCGAAAAACATTCGGTGAGCCGTCTTCTTGGCGCGCCTCCGGGGTACGTGGGTTACGAGCAGGGCGGTCAGCTTACGGAAGCGGTACGCCGCCGGCCTTACAGCGTGATCCTCTTTGACGAGATCGAGAAGGCCCACCCGGAAGTATTCAACGTGTTCCTTCAAATTTTGGATGACGGCCGTCTTACCGATGGTCAGGGCCGGGTCGTGAACTTTAAGAATGTGATAATTATTATGACGAGCAACCTGGGTTCCGATTTGATTCTTTCCCCCGGTAAGGAAGAAGACCTCCGCGCCTCCCTGATGGAACTCCTCAAACAGAGTTTCCGTCCCGAATTTTTGAATCGCATCGACGAGACGGTGATATTCAACCGTCTGGGCAGGGACGAAATCGGGAAGATCGTTGACATACAGTTCAAACGCCTGGCCTCAAGGCTGGCCGGGAGGAAGATCACCCTTACGCTCACCCAGGCCGCCAAGGACTTTTTGGCTGAAATGGGGTACGATCCACTCTTCGGTGCCCGGCCCCTGAAGCGTACTATGCAGGCGGAGTTGGAGAATCCTCTGGCCAGGGCGGTCATCGCCGGGACCGTTAAGGAAGGCGACACGGTTACTTCGGATCGCACCTTGGACGGGGAAGGGCTTGTGTTTAAGCAGGAGGTGAAGAAGCAGGCTGAGGGTTTCCCTCAAAATGAGGGCCGTCCCTGACACGAAGCCGCGCAAGGGATAGGAGCGGTATAAGTTTTTCCGGGCAAAGTTCTGCCCGGAAAAACTTTTCTGTGGGAGCCGTTTTCCCCGCTATGACAGGAGTAAACAGGTTATAAGGGGCTATTTCACCGAATCGGAAGTTCGCGCTAACTTGTTTTTGAAACAGCTTCACGGTTCTATGCATTTATCTGGTTGCGAATAAAACATCCGTTTACAAAAAAATTTTTATGCTGTATACTATCGAAATGAGTGATTTATTCGTGGAACTTTACCCCCCCCCAGAATTTGCATTGTAGTTCCGTGTTATAACGAAGAGGAGGCGCTGCCTGAAACGGCGAAGCGCCTGCGTGAAAAGCTTAAATGTCTTGCCGCCACTGAACTTGTTTCAGCCGAATCGCGGATAGTCTTTGTTGACGACGGCTCCGCGGACGGAACCTGGTCCCTGATTCAAAACCTGCACGAAAGCGTGCCGGATGTTTTTTGCGGAATCAAGCTGTCAAAAAACCGGGGACACCAAAACGCGCTTGTCTGCGGCCTGCTTGC